>CADAHD010000017.1 GCA_902787595.1 uncultured Lachnospiraceae bacterium | reverse complement strand
GCAGGCAGGTTAAAGACGCTTGAAGATGAAAATGTACAGGCTTTTCGTGTGGGCGGTGATGAATTCCTGCTGGTATACAGATCCTTCGGAGATGAGGAAAAGCTGCAGGGCATGGCCAGAAGGCTGAAAGAGACGCTGGATAATCATGTTGAAGTGGGAGGCAATGTGCTGCATCCTTCCATGAGCATAGGCGTAGCCACCTATCCGCGCGATGCCCAAGATATAGAACAGCTTTTGAGATTTGCGGATTCCGCCAGAAGATCCATAAAACACAGGCATTCCAGGACAGAGTATAAGTTTTATGATCAGGACCTGATCAAACATATGAGCAGACAGAGGCGTCTTGAAGTGAAACTTCAGGCGGCAGATTATGACAGGGATTTCAAGCTTTATTACCAGCCCCAGGTAGACTGCGTTACCGAAGAACTAATAGGCATGGAGGCGCTGATCAGATGGATAGACCCCGTGGACGGCTTTATATCGCCGGGTGAGTTCATACCGCTTGCGGAAGAAATGGGACTCATGGGGAATATCGGAGCCTGGGTCAATGCCACCGCCATGAAGCAGATAAAGGAATGGAATGAAAAATACAGCTCCGATCTGGTAGTGGGTATCAATGTATCGCCGCTGCAGCTGCGTGATACCGAGTTCGCGGATAAATTCATACAGCTTATGAATGAGTTAAAGGTTCCTTCCAAATGGCTGGATGTGGAGATCACGGAAGGTTATGCATTAAACTCCAGCCTTGCCAGCGGGGATATCATTTCGGGCTTAAAGAAGGCCGGCCTGACCTTTTCGGTGGATGACTTTGGTACGGGATATGCCAGTTTCGCGAACATGCTTGATTTTACCTTTGACAGGATAAAGATTGCAAAGGAACTGGTGGACGACATAGAGAATAACTGGAATGCTTATGTGGTCGTAAAAGTTATCGTGCTGATGGCCCAGGGCCTTAACCTGCGCACCATAGCAGAGGGCGTGGAGACAGCGGAGCAATTAAAAATATTGCGCGAACTCGAATGCGGGCAGATACAGGGTTATTATTTCGGACGCCCGCTCCCGGCCGACCAGTTCGAGGAAAAGTGGCTTAAACCGCGTGCAAAAAAGCGTGACGGATAGAAAGCCTTCCCCTTGAGGGGAAGGTGGCACGCTGAAAGCGTGACGGATGAGGTGATAGAAAGGACCAATTCAATGAAAATACTTATAACCAACGACGACGGCATAGATGCAGAAGGACTTTTGCTTCTGGTTCAGGCCGTATTAAAGGCAGGAGACCATGATGTGACCATCGTAGCTCCCGCTCATCAATGCAGCGCCATGAGCCAGAGGATAACTCTGAGGGAAAAACTTATCCTGAAAAAAACAGATTACAAAGTGCCCGGGGTGAAGGCGTATTCACTGACCGGAACACCGGCTGACTGCGTTAAGGTGGCCCTGGCGCATGTGATAAAGGGCGATTGGCCGGATGCGGTCTTTTCGGGGATGAACTTCGGATACAATTCGGGTTTTGACATCATTTATTCGGGCACCGTGGGCGCAGCAATGGAAGGAATACTGCATGGCATACCTTCATTTGCCTTTTCGAATGCAGCATATATCTCGAATGATCTGGCTGTTGCCAGGCTGCCTGAGCTTATCAATATCCTTCTTGAAAAGGAGAAGGATGTGAGCGGCATATGGAATGTAAATATTCCGGGCTGCCCGGTTGATAAATGCAGAGGGATATTGTGGGACAGAAAACCGGCAGCGATGCAGTTCTATGCAGATAATTACCTGGCCGAGGAAACTTTGGAGGGAACGGAGCTTACGGTTGAAGGCGTGCCTTTCGACGGTGTGCTCGAAGATGACAGTGATATTGCTGCTCTGCAGAAGGATTATATATCCATAGGCAGGGTACAAAATATGATAACAGGAGTAGACTATGATAGGAAATAAGGAACTGATGGGCTTTGCCCTGGCGGCAAGACACATGGCGTATGCGCCGTATTCGGGCTATCAGGTGGGAGCTGCGCTGCTTACGGACGACGGCGGACTCTTTACCGGCTGCAATGTAGAGAATGCTTCTTATGGCGCGACCAATTGCGCGGAGAGAACAGCCGTATTTAAAGCCGTGAGCGAAGGAAAAAGGAAAATAAGCTGTATTGCCATAGCCGGCGGCAAGGGTGATGAGCTTAATATGGCTTTTCCCTGCGGCGTGTGCAGACAGGTTTTAAGGGAGTTTTCGGATCCCGCAAAGCTTAAGATCCTGGTGGGGACTTCAGCGGAGGATTATAAAGAATACAGCCTGGAGGAATTGCTTCCGAACAGCTTTGGTCCGGAGGCGCTTGATTGACATGGAACAGACAATAGCTATTCTGGGAGTTTTTGCGGCAATTATTGCCGTGATCACATTATTTGGACTTGCCGAGCGCAAAAGATACAGAGAGTACATTAAAGGACGCATAAGGAGGGAATACGGAAAGTTTCAGGAAAAACCTATAAGCCCGGAGCGCGCGCAATGTGTGCCGGTTTATTTTAAAAAGCACAGGTCGGAACTCTCCATAGATGATATAACGGCATCCGACCTGGAACTGGATCGTCTGTTTACGGTAATGGATCTGACTTATTCTTCGGCAGGAGAAGAGTATCTTTATCATACTCTGCGCACGCCGCTTTTTGATGAAGAGGAATTAAAGCACAGAGATGAGCAAATCAGATATTTCGACGAACATAAGGAAGAAAGGGAAAAACTTCAGTATTTCTTTGCGACCATGGGCAAGAGCGAGCGGTATACGCTCTACGATCATCTGGATTTTGCCGATACCCTTGAGGAAGATAAGTCGCTGGGACTGCATTTTATCGCACCGCTCCTTTTGCTGTTTTCCGTTGTACTTGTGATAGTCAGTACCCAGATCGGGATCCTGGCGCTTATAGGAAGCATTATCTTTAACATGGCCTGGTATTTTAAGACCAAAGGAAAGATAACTCCCTATGTGGTCACACTCAAGTTTATTATTAGGGATATCTATTCGGGACGCAAGGCAGCGCAAATGGATATTCCCTGCTTAAAGCGCGAGCAGGAAGTGATGAAGAAAGCGCTGGATGAGCTAAAGAGCTTTACTCGCGGAGCCGGCACTGTATTCAAGGGCGAAAACAGCGGCGGAGACCCCATGGAGATCATGGGCGATTATATGAATATGGTCTTTCATATCGATCTGATCTGTTTTTATCATATGTTCAGACAGATGCAGACGCATAAAGAGCCCATCGATACACTGCATGCACAGCTGGGATATATTGAGATGCTCATCGCAGTGGCTTCATTTAAGCGCGCGCTGGGGAACAGCACCTGTTCTCCTGTTTTTGACGGTAAAGAGGCGGCAAAGGAGCTGTATCATCCGCTGATACCTGATCCTGTCAAGAATTCCTATGAGCTAAATGGCAGCATACTGCTCACCGGTTCAAATGCTTCGGGTAAATCGACCTTCTTAAAGACCATGGCGATCAATCAGCTGCTGGGGCAGTGTTACTATTTTGCATGCGCAGACGAGTTTCATACCGATATGCACAGGATCTATACGTCTATGGCGCTGCGTGACGATCTGGCCAGCGCTGAGAGCTATTTTATGGTAGAGATAAAGGCCATGAGGCGCATACTGGAAGCGGCTGCTGCTCCCGGACCCAGGATAGCCTGCTATGTGGATGAAGTGCTGAGGGGGACCAATACCGTAGAGAGGATCGCTGCTTCGACTGTAATACTTAAGTCCATGATAGGAAAGGATATCTTTGCCGCGGCAGCCACACATGACATAGAGCTTACGGAGCTGCTGGCAAAAGAATACGAGAATTATCATTTTGAAGAAGAGATAAAAGACGGAGATGTGCTTTTTAACTACAGGCTTATGAAAGGAAAAGCCACATCCCGTAACGCGATCAAGCTGCTTTCCGTAATGGGCTACGATAAGAAGATAGTTTCGGATGCAGAGGAGCTGGCAGAAAAGTTTATTAAGGAAGGAGTATGGTCATGACGAAGGTGACGATATATACGGACGGCGCAGCCAGGGGAAATCCCGACGGCCCCGGCGGTTATGGGGCAGTGCTGCAGTTTACCGATTCCAAGGGCGTGCTGCATGAAAAGGAGCTGAGCGCAGGATATAAGAAGACTACCAATAACCGTATGGAGCTTATGGCGGCGATAGCGGGCCTGGAAGCCCTGACTAAACCCTGCGAGGTGGATCTTCATTCGGATTCGAAATATCTGGTAGACGCTTTTAACCAGCACTGGATAGATTCGTGGCTTAAGAAAGGCTGGAAGCGCGGAAAGAACGAGCCCGTCAAGAACATAGACCTGTGGAAGAGGCTGCTGAAAGCCAAGGAGCAGCATAAAGTAACCTTTATATGGGTAAAAGGACATGCCGGAGAAGAGATAAATGAACGCTGCGACAAGCTGGCGACCACGGCAGCAGACGGAAGAAACCTATTAGATGATGTAGTAAGTGAGTGATGCAAAATCCGCGTCATCCAGAGATAACAGCTCTTCCTCGTGTCATCCTGAGGGCGCAGCCCGAAGGATCTTGATAGAGGTATATATTTCCAAAGAACTATATCATTCACCCAACGAAAGGAGATAATCATGTCCCGAGGCAAACTGACTATGGAAGAAACCAAGAAACTGGGCTTTGGCCTGATGCGTCTGCCTAAGAAGGGCCTGGGCATTGATGTGGCCCAGACCTGCCGGATGGTGGATATGTTTCTGGATGCAGGCTTTACCTACTTTGACACGGCTCACGTATATCCGGGTTCTGAAGAGGCTACGGGAAAGGCGCTTGTAGCAAGGCATAACAGGGAAGATTTCACCCTGGCTACCAAACTGTTTGCGATGACGGCGCTTACGGAGAAGATGGCCAGACAGCAGTTTGAGACATCTCTTACACGCATGGGAACCGATTACATCGATTACTATCTGCTCCATACGCTGATGGAGAACAACTATAAGAAATATGACAAATTCCATCTTTGGGATTTCGTCAAAGAGGAGAAGGAGAAAGGCCGTATCAGATATGCCGGATTCTCTTTCCATGACGGTCCGGAGCTGCTAGAAGAGATCCTTAAGGCGCATCCGGAAGCAGATTTTGTGCAGCTGCAGATCAATTACGCCGACTGGGAGAATCCCCATGTCACGTCCAGAGCCAATTATGAGATGGCCAGAAAATACGGTAAAAAGATAGTGGTAATGGAGCCGGTAAAGGGCGGCGCGCTTGCCGATCCTCCAAAGGAGGTAAAGAAACTTTTTGATGAATACGATCCCGAAGCATCCTATGCTTCATGGGCTATACGTTTTGTAGCTTCACTGGAAGGCATACTTACGGTACTTTCCGGTATGTCGAACATAGAGCAGATGCAGGACAATCTCTCTTATATGAAAGATTTTAAACCGCTGAATGAAGAAGAACGGAAGATTATAAGAAAAGCCCAGGAGATCATGGGCCGCAGCGCGACCATACCATGTACGGCATGTTCTTATTGTACGAAGGGCTGTCCTAAACAGATACCGATCCCGGAGATCTTTGCTGCCATGAATAAACGTCTTGGCGACGGTCAGATGTCGGAAGCGAAAACGGCGTATGAGGGGATAATCGCAAAAGGACCGGGAGCTGATGCCTGTGTAAGCTGCGGACAGTGTGAGAGTGTCTGCCCGCAGCATATAAGCATTATTTCAGAGTTGAAGAAGTGCGGTGAGGCTTTATCCTAAGCCTGCTGACGCTGGCGTATCGCTGCTACGCGCAGATGTGATGAAGGAGCGCAGAGCAGGAGCGATACCACAACACCAAAGAGTGCCTGTATTATCTCAAAAGGCAGTTTGAGCAGGGCGTATTCCGGGGTAGAGTATACATAGGCGCGGCCTAAAGTATATCCGATGACCATGATCACGGCGCCAAGGAGTACGCCTGTAGTCTGTGATACGATGATGGCAAGGTGGGGATGTTTTTCGCGCAGGCTTCCCTTTGAAAACAAATGGGAGCTGCAGAGCGCGATCACCGCCGCCTGCAGTCCGTGCGTAAACAAAGACACGAACATTGAGGGGGGATTAAAGAAAAGGTCTCCAAGGAAGGAGCCGAAACCTCCCATTATAAAAGCGGCTACCGGGTTGCCTATTAAGATAGCTCCGGTACAGATGGCTGCATCACAGAAGTAAAGATGGCCACCGGGCACCGTTATGCTGACTGTCGACAGTGCAATGGTGAGAGCCATAAATACTGCTGAGAGCGTTAAGGTCTTAACAGAGAAAGCATTCTTAGATGTATTCATTTATGACACCTCCTTTTTTATTTTCAAGCGAGTATAGCATGTAATGCTAATGTGTGCAAGCATTGTTATTAGAAGAAATTCCGGTAGCACGTGATAAGTAAAAGTTATCGCGGATTGAAAAGCGGCTTATAACATGCGCTTAGAAGTATCCTGCTTGTAAATAAAAGGCTAAAGGATTATAATCTACAACATTATGAAGACGGTTAATGATAAAGGTATAAGATCATATATAGGAAATAAAACATTTTACAAAGCAATGCTGGCTGTTGCTCTGCCCATAATGATACAGAACGGCGTATCCAACTTTGTGAGCCTTCTGGATAATCTGATGATAGGAAGACTGGGGACAGACCCATTGTCCGGCGTGGCTATATCGAACCAGCTTATGTTCGTATTCTTTCTGCTGGTATTCGGTGCTACTGCCGGTGTGGGAATATTTACCGCCCAGTATCATGGTATGGGTGACACCGAGGGCGTGAGAAATACCTTCCGCGCCAAGCTGATGATCAATACGGTGCTGTGCATCATCTGTATACTGGTTCTGAAACAGTTTTCAAAACCGCTCATAGCGATGTTCCTTCACGGGGGACAATATGAAAAAGGGGACATTGTTAACCATGCCACGGTGATCCTGAGTATAGGATCGCGTTATATGGATATAATGCTCTTCGGCCTGATCCCTGTAGGCATAACCAATGCCTTTGCGGGAACGTTAAGAGACATCGGGCAGACAAAGGTGCCGATGATGGCATCGATTATCGCGATTTTTGTTAATCTTATCGGAAACTTTCTGCTGATATACGGTTATCTGGGACTTCCGGCTCTTGGCGCTGATGGCGCGGCGATCGCAACGGTGATCTCACGTTTTGTCGAGATGTTTGTGCTGATCATCTATACGGTGACGCACAGCAGGGAACATCCTTTTATAAAAGGCGTGTTCAGGCATTTTTTCATACCCGGCAGGCTTATGGGGAAATATCTGTTCAAGTCATTGCCGCTCATGTTTAATGAGACTTTGTGGGCCGCCGGCCAGACCTTTATGAACCAGTGCTATTCCTACAGAAGCCTGGATGCGGTTGCGGCTCTTAATATAGAAAACACACTCTGGGGACTTTTGGGCGTGGCATTTCTGGCTATGGGAGAAGCGGTAGGCATACTGGTCGGACAGATACTCGGAAGCGGCGATATGGAAAAGGCAAAGGATCACGCAAAAAAGATGCGGGCATTTACCGTGGCCTGCGGTACCGTATTCGGCATACTTATGATACTGATAAGTCCCGTCTTTCCGCTGTTTTATAACACATCGGACAGGATACGGATGATGGCTGCAGAGTTCATCATAATATTCGGGGCGCTGATGCCGGTTTTTTCCTATACACATGCCTCGTATTTTACCATACGTTCCGGCGGAAACACGCTTGTCACATTTCTCTTTGACAGCTGCTTTGCATGGCTTATAGTTGCGCCGCTGGCATATATTTTAAGCCGTTTTACGCAGATAGATGTTATACTTTTGGTGATCATCGTACAGGGTACTGAAATAATAAAGGCGCTTATAGGCGGCGCAGTGGTCGTAAGCGGCGTCTGGGCGAAGAATATAGTCGGAAAACAGTAAGAAGGAGGGATACGGATATGCCTTTTGTAAAAGCGATATGCAGCAACTGTGCCGGCATCCTCGAAGTGGATGACAGCAGGGAGGCCGCCATCTGTCCTTTCTGCGGCACGCCTTATATAGTCGAAAAGGCGGTGCAGCAGTACTATACTGTTGTGAATAACAATAACCATATAGAGCATGCCACCTTTGTAAACGGCTTTGACGAGGAGCGTTATCTTCAAAACGGTATCATGCAGCTGAAACTCAAGCAGTATGATGATGCGTATGATACTTTTAAGAGGATGTCTAAAGATTATCCGGGAAACTGGAAGGCATGGTACGGCATTGCTGTAACGGAGTTTTACCGGCATCCCGGAGGTGAGCTTAAGCTGAGCGAACAGGAGCGGGATCTGATACCGGCAGAGATCCGTACGCGCATAGAAAATGAAAGCATTTCAACACTTGCTTACAAGCTGACACGTCTTAAGGAGATCGATGAGGAGATAGCAGGCCTTCAGGAATCCGTTGACCGCGGCGTGAAGCGCAGTGAGGCTCAGAGGGAGTTCCTTAACGGAGCTGACAAGCGCTTTCAGAAGAATAACGGAGAGCTGATGCTGACGGTAGGGATGACGGTCCTGCTGCTTGTGATACTCGTGGTATCCATGCTTATGGAGGCATATATCGTTACTTTTATAGCGGCTGTCGGATTAACCGTGGGTCTGATAATGCTTTTCAGAAAAGGACTTGTCCTGATGTGGATACATGACCGCAGACAGGCATCAAAGGATGCGAAGCATTTCAGTACCATGCTGCGGACAGAGGAATATGAAACGGCCCAGCTGGGAGCAAAGATCACTAAAAAGATAGAAAAACGGGAACGCTTAAGCGTTGAAGTTCAGTCTGCGTTGGAAAATGAGGGAGTCCTTTCCGTTGCAGATTATTATTTTTCAATACTGGAAGAAGGTTGACATAAGTTTTTTGACCACGCAGACAAATGTGGTATAATAGGTGTATGGCTAAGTATCATCTTACTGCCAGGACAATGGAGCTGTCCGAGGACATAGCGGCATTTCTTGAGCAGGTAAAAAAAATCAAAGCCGGGGAACAGATGCAGATGTCTTTGCTGATAGTGAAGGCACAGATGCTTAAGGAAAGAGGAGCGCTGCTGGAAAAGGATCTGGAGGAGGTCTCGCGGTCGTATCCGGAAATAAGCCTGACGGCATTGCAGCTTGCAGCTTCGGTAAAGAATGAGATGAATGCGCTTGACGGCGTGACGGAAGCTCTTAAGCATGCAGACAGGACGGGGGCGCTTCTTAAGGAGGCTGAGGCGCAGGCAGCGCTGGAGGAATTAAAGAGGAGATCACATGCAGAGGAAAATTAAAGTAAAAGCATTTGATATCATATTGCCCCTTGCTGTATTGATCCTGGGGGGTGTGCTTCTGGGATGGATATTAAATTATGATGAGATCGTTATGTATAACGGTATCCGGCATTTCAGACTGATCAGGAATATTTTGTGCGGCGGATGCATAGCAAGCCTTGGGGGAACGGTAGTATATTATATTGCAAGGATCGCAGGCATACGCCGGGAGCTTGACCGGCAGGCGCTGGTAGATCATGAGATGGAAGCGGCCAGATACAGCGTGCGCAGGCAGAGAGCCAAGCTTTCGGTCGACGGACAGATGGATGCATCGGCAGTGAGGGCGCTCCTCGAGGATCAGACAAAAGGAAAATGGTCGTCTTTATTTGAGAATATTTACGGCTGTGTGGAACAGATGGAGCAGATGGACAGCTATCAGGCCAGACTGGATAAGCTGCTGGATGATAACGGAGCCGAGGCGCTTAAAGATACCGGAGAGATACTGGATCAGGTAGAGCAGTATCTTTGCAGGAATGTAAGGAGCGCGCTCAACTTTATGGCGGTAGCGGATGATGATGCCGGTGATAAAGTAAAGGAAAAGCTTGAAAGCTGCAGGGAAGAGAATAAGAAGCTCTTAGAGCAGACCAGAGATTTTGTTTACGCCATGGCGGAGTTTTTGAACAAACAGGGTGAGAAAACAGATACGCGTCTGCTGGAATCATACAGGACAACATTATTGTCCACGATCAAGGAGGATATATTATGAAAAAAAATTTGCTTAGACGTCTTGTTTCGGGCATAAGCGCAGTGATGCTCATGTCGGCCACGATGCTCACGGGATGCGGGAAAACCGCATCGGGAGTATATACGGAGGCGGAAGAAACCTTAAGTGAAGAGGAAGCAAGCTCCGAGTTGAATTCGCTTATGAAGAAGATCAATGTCAGCACCACGGAGAATCCCCAGATGGATATCTATTTTGATGATCTTTCCGAGACTGCGGCGCTGGCTGACATAGACACTTTTCCGATAAGGGAGCAGGGGAAGGGCCAGATAGATCTGGAAATAGCAGCGGCTACGGAATTCAGCGCAGATGCTCCCGATGACTGGCTGATAGCTGTGGCAAAGAACTTCAATAAAGGCGGCTATACCGTGAACGGCCGCAGCGTATCTGTTTCAATAAGAAAGATCACTTCCGGTGAAGCAGTAACCTATATAAATGCAGGCATTTACCAGCCTCAGATCTTTGTACCCAGTAATTACGCCTGGGGCATGATGCTGGAAGCTTCCGGCGTAGGCATCGAAAAGATCGAAGACAGGATAGCCGGAAATACTGCGGGACTGCTGATAAGCAAGGATGTATACAGTGACTTTGTAAGCAAATACGGCGAAGCAACTGTAGGAAATGTGCTAAAGGCCGCAAACGCGGGCGATATAGTCTTTGCGTATACCAATCCTTATACTTCCAGTACGGGACTTAACATTCTGACTTCCATGCTCGCAAGCTTTGATCCTTCGGACCCGCTTTCGGATAAGGCCAGCGCTGCGCTGCTTGAGTACCAGAAGAATTCACCTCCCGTTGCCTATACGACTGCAGTGCTCCGAAATTCGGCAAAGAAGGGCCTGGTCAATGCCATGGTCATGGAGGAACAGGCCTATGTAAATACGCCCGAGCTTAAAGGTTATGAATATATACCTGCAGGCATAAGACATGATCATCCGGTTTATGTTTTTGACTGGGACAGCGCAGAAGAGAAGGAAGCCGCAGAATTATTTGTCGATTTCTGCAAGAATAGCGAGAACCAGAGACTGGCTACCGAAAAAGGATTTAACCGTCATGACGAGTATGTTTCAAAAGATCCCGGAATGACAGGAACCGATTACATCTCGGCCCAGAAGATATGGAAACAGAATAAGAACGGCGGACGTCCCGTGGTAGCGGTATTCGTAGCCGATGTATCGGGATCGATGGACGGAGAACCTCTTAACAGCCTTAAGGAATCGCTCATAAGCGCCTCTTCTTATATAGGATCCGAGCATTATATAGGTCTGGTGAGCTATTCCAGCCGTGTAAAGATCAATCTGCCCATTGCGCAGTTTGATGATAAACAGAGGGCATACTTCTCGGGTGAAGTAAAAGGGCTTTCCGCCGGCGGTTCAACCGCGACCTATGATGCGGTACTGGTGGGAGTTGATATGCTGGAGAAGGCGATGGCAGAGATACCCGATGCAAAGCCCATGCTTTTTGTCCTTACGGACGGAGAGCAGAATGAAGGTTTCGAATTAAGCCGCATCAAAGGCATAATCAGCGGTTTTGGCATACCCGTATACTCAATAGCTTATAATTATAAGGACAACGGTGAGCTGGAAACGCTTTCGGGTCTTAACGAAGCCGCAACCATAAAAGCAGGAAGCGATGACATAGTCAACCAGCTTCGTAATCTCTTTAACGTACAGCTGTAAAATAAACGGCATAAATGCATATAATACAAAAAACCTTCCCTGCAAAGGGAAGGCTTTTTGTTGAGGGGGAGTTATGAAAAACCCTTATAAACCGATAGAACCGGTATATACGGGAATCTCATCTTGAGCTTTCCTGACAGCTTCTTCAAGTGTCAATCCGTGGAAGAAGCCGGCCGCGAAATTTCTTCCGGATCTTTTATCGTCAATGAAAGCACCTACGACCACGCCGGGAAGAGAGCTTTCCGGAGCGTTGGGAGCGTGCGGCCCGCCAAGGTCTGTGCGGCACCAGCCGGGATCGGTTATGTTTATGCATACATCGGTCCCGTTGTACTTTGATGCCAGATCCATCGTGACTTTATCAAGAGCGGCTTTGCTGGCAGAGTATCCTGCCTGCTCGGGCTCCAAACGTATACCGCTGGTAGTGTTGACTATGCGGCCGAATCCTCTTGCCTCCATTTTGGGAAGGAAGTGGTAGACTATCATCATGGGAGCTATGGTATTGATCTTAAAGCTGTCTTCATAATCCTTAGCCGGAGTTTTGAGATATTCGGTTCTGTAGGCAACCTGTATGCCGGCATTGTTCAGAACGATATCGATATCATGCCCCAGAGCATCGATCTCATCAAGCATCTTTGATACAGCAGCGGGATCCGTAAATTCCGCGCCTACAGCATATGCCTCTACGCCCAGAGCCTTTACTTCGGAAAGAACCTTATCGCAGTGGGCGGCGGTCCTTCCGTGCAATACCAGATTGCAGCCCTGCTTTGCCATAAAAAGGGCGGCTCCGTAACCTATGCCTCTTGCGGCTCCTGTTATCAATGCCCAGCGGCCTTTTACATCTATCATCTTATCCCTCCGAAATATCAGTTATCTTATTTGTTGAATGTCTTTTTCATATTTTCCAGAGTCTCGATCACCTTGTCACACCAGCTGTCGAATTCCGGATCGTCATTCTGGTATTCGGGATGTTCAAGTACATACCTGACGGTCATCTTTATGCCTTCTTCGGCAGATACCGTCGCTTTAAAATCCGGTACCAGTTTTTTGACTTTACTGTTATCGAAGATAACGCTGTTGGCTTTGTCGCCGATCAGACTGCCGGTGAAGTCGTAGTCGCTCATATCGGCCAGCAGCTGAGAGGATACATAATAGGGCTTTAATTCTACGCCCAGCTCATCTGCAACAGCTTTGTATATGCGGTTCCAGCTTATGCTTTCGTCGGTGGTTATCTGGAAAGCCTCTCCGATGGCAGCGGGATTGCCGATCAGTCCTGCATAAGCCTTGGCAAAATCGCTGTTGTGGGTTATGGTCCAGAGAGAAGAGCCGTCGCCGTGTATTATAACGGGCTTGCCTTCTTTAATGCGCTTGACTACCTGCCAGCTGCCGCCGTTTCCGTGAACGCCCATAGGTACGCTGCGTTCATCATAGGTATGACTGGGACGGACTATCGTTACAGGGAAGGAGTCTTTTTTATATCTTTCCATGAGATAATTCTCGCAGGCTATCTTGTTGCGGGAATACTCCCAATAAGGATTTACCAGCGGAGTCTCTTCAGTGATCACATGATCTTTGGGCGGTTTTTCATAAGCGGAAGCGGAGCTTATATAGATAAACTGCTTTGTCTTATCTTTAAAGAGACGGTAATCGCGCTCAAGCTGCTCCGGTACAAAACCTATGAATTCGCCTACACAGTCAAATTCCATTCCCTTAAGCTTTTCGGCTGTTTCTTCTTCGTTATTGATATCGGCAATGATGGTCTTTACATTCGCGGGGAGATCGCTGTTGCGGTTGCCGCGGTTTAAGAGGTAAAGCTCTTCACCTTTCTCTGCCAGCAGCCTGGTGATCGCCATACTGATGGTTCCTGTTCCGCCGATAAACAATATCTTCATTCGAACTGCCTCCTTTAAAAGTGTTGGAAAAGCTTAACATTGAATGCACGATAACACTAAGCAAAACGGAAATCAACAGCTTTGGGCAGATGTTGGAGATTCATTCAATTTATCTGCAAAAAAGTTATATTGAAACCGGATCCCGCATTTTAGCAATAGATCAAAGAGTTAGCACTCACCTCTTGACAGTGCTAACAATGCGAGCTATATTTACGAATGTAAGGCATTGGGCCTTATATAAGTTGCAGATGCAAGGGGAGGTGAAGTATATGAACATTCAGAAATTTACACAGAATTCGATACAGGCAGTCAATGACTGCGAAAAGCTGGCCGTGGAGTACGGCAATCAGGAGATAGAACAGGAGCATCTGCTTAACGCGCTGCTTGGGCTGGACGAATCTCTTATCCTTAAACTGGTGGAGAAGATGGAGATCAATACCGAGCACTTTAAGGACAGGGCTGTTCAGGCTCTTAAAAAGAGAGTGAAGGTACAGGGCGGAGATCTGCGGATCGGTCCGGATCTTAATAAAGTGCTGATCAGCGCAGAGGATGAGGCAAAGGCCATGGGTGATGACTATGTTTCCGTAGAGCACCTGATGCTGGCGATGATAGCCCATCCCAATAAAGAGATAAAGGCTCTGTTTACCGAATACGGTTTTACAAGGGAGCGTTTCCTGATGGCATTGCAGACCGTAAGGGGCAACCAGCGGGTGACCAGTGATAATCCCGAAGCTACTTATGATACACTGGAAAAATATGGTCAGGATCTGGTGGAAAAGGCAAGAAAGCAGAAGCTGGATCCCGTGATAGGCAGGGATGCGGAGATACGAAACGTGATCCGCATACTTTCACGAAAGACCAAGAACAACCCCGTGCTCATCGGCGAGCCCGGTGTAGGTAAAACTGCCGTAGTAGAAGGCCTGGCGCAGCGTATCGTGCGCGGCGATGTTCCGGGCGGACTTAAAGATAAGAAGATCTTTGGCCTGGACATGGGTGCTCTGGTTGCGGGAGCCAAGTACAGGGGCGAGTTTGAGGAGCGTCTTAAAGCCGTGCTTGAAGAGGTAAAGAAGAGTGACGGTCAGATAATCCTCTTTATAGATGAGCTGCATACCATAGTAGGCGCAGGCAAGACCGACGGAGCTCTTGATGCAGGCAACATGCTTAAACCCATGCTGGCAAGAGGCGAGCTGCACTGCATAGGCGCCACCACCCTGGATGAATACAGAAAGTATATAGAGAAGGATCCTGCCCTGGAGAGGCGTTTCCAGCCGGTTATGGTTGATGAGCCTACGGTAGAGGATACCATTTCCATATTGCGTTGCCTTAAGGAGCGCTACGAAGTATATCACGGGGTAAAGATACTGGATAATGCGCTGGTGAGCGCGGCAGTGCTTTCCAACCGTTATAT
>CADAHD010000016.1 GCA_902787595.1 uncultured Lachnospiraceae bacterium | reverse complement strand
CAATATCATCGTAATTTGCCGGTACGATAATGTCACCATTAGGGTTCTTAACACCCTTTTTTCCGTTTTCACCTACAAATACTGAAACCCAGCAGTCTTTTATCTCCTTATCGGGAATCGTTTCCGATATCGGCAGTATATACTCAAGCCCCGAAGCTCCCGCTATATTTCTCCAGTTATTGCCGGCCAGCTCGGATTTGTACAGATCTATCTGCTGATCATAATCCGACATGGATTGTACAGCTGCCCTGTAGAATGTTGCATTAAGATTCTGGGCATTTATGATCCATGTACCTATAAACAGATATCCTCCCGGAAGAGGGGTACCCCTGCTTCTGATAAAGTTCGAATAACTTATCATATCGCGGTAACTCAGGACATCGGTCCCTTCCATATCCGCATAGCCGCTCGTCTTTCCTGCCTGAGCAGCGGAACGCATAAGCTCGATCAGCGCATCGTAATCGACTATGGGATCCCCGTCATCACCTCCGGCAAGCTGTTCATACATATCCAGTATCTCTTCATCGGAGAAATCCATAGCAAGAGTTTCCACACTGCGGATATAATCAATGATAAGCTGTCCCAGAGTATACTCACTGTTCATAGCCTGTGAATTATAATCAACACCCGGTGCATAGGGTGATCCGGGAGACGCTTCGCTCTCATCTGTCCATGGATTGATCTTTATTGTCTTTGTTTCATCTGCAGGATCCACAGCATCATCCGCTATAACATCACCCAGCGCAGCCAGTACATCCTGCATCTTTATATCACTCCATCTGGTATCAGGACGGTGACAGTCGCGTACTGCATCTTCGATGAGTCCGGTATTCAGCATATCGTAATTAGCAGCATCGTCTAAATTGCTGCCTACAAATGCGCTTAATATAAGCTCCGATATACTAACCGCATAAACTTTAGACAGCCCCGGAGTCAGTATTTCCGGTAATATGTTGAAAAGAAGCGCAACCATAAGAACACCGGCCACATATTGTCTGGCCATGAACTTCAGATCCTTATAGCGTTTTTTAATCTTCTTCTCACTCATACACTAAATATACCACATCACCTGCAACAAGACCGCAATATAATGCTCCGCTGACTCTGTATCAATAATACAGAGAGATCATATACTCAAGCTCCTTGATCCTTTCATCGTAACCGGCGATATTATCGTCATATTTCTGCTGCTGCGCGGCCGATGCATCCCATTCACCTTCTTTAAGAGCCAGATCTGCCAGCGCCTTGTCCCTTGCAGCATAAATATCATTTTTCTTCTTTTCAATATTCTGTGAAAGCGCATCAAGCTCTGCTTTAGCAGTCTCCAACTGGGGCCGTGCCTTATCCGGATCAGAAGATTCCCTCATGGAATTAATGCTTGAGGTCAGCTCAACCTTTTTTTGCCGCAATGCATTATAGCTGTTTTTATACATTCTCAGCTGCATATCGAGGAATTGCTTCGCCAAAAAACTGGCATGAGCTATATCCTCTACCAGCTGATCCATCATTTTCTCATAGTTGGCTAATGACGCTTCAGTCTCGGCAAGCTCGCTCTCCTTGCTGCTGATCATATCCTCTATCTGCTTCTTCTCCTCCTGGGTCATGTCCAATACCGACTGCAGCATCGCTATCTCATTTTCAAGCTCTTTCTTCCTGTTATTTTGAAGCTGCTCAATAGAAGCGATCGTTGCCTTCACTTTGGATTCATCATATTCAGCCGCCGCATTGCGCTCTGCTGCAGTATATGCGTCTTTTCCCGTCTTCATGCACAGCAGCTCAGATCGTGCGCTTTCATCGGCTGCCTTCTTTGCCCTTAATGCATCAAGTTCTTCATTTGCGGTTTTAAGCTTAACATCTTTCAGAGGATCATATTTAAGCAGCAGCTTATCCGTTTTCTTTATCTCTCCATCATAAGCTTTGACCAGATTCTCAAGCTGTTTAATAAGGTTTTCATCGGTAGTCTTTGATGTAGCATCGTCATTTAAGAGCTTCTTAAGAGCTTCGATCTTCTTCAAAGCCTCTGCTTTTTCACTTTCAAGATCAGACTTCCTGCCGAGAAGATTTTCCCTGTCCTTTAACAGATCGGCTTTCTCAACAACCGATCTTATATTCTCCTCATTAACCTCCAGGCCGTCTTTTTCAAGATAGGCGATCGCCCATTGCCCGGTCTCGCTGCCGTAAAGCATGGCATCCGAAAGCTGATCCGCAGCAGCTGCATAGATCTCATCGCCGTATTTGAGCAGCGCCTCCTGAATATCCGCATTATTTATGCCGCTCTCATCTACGGATACCATATCTTTTTTGGATCTGAGCAGATCCAGTTCATTTTGCAGATTATTGATATCTGCAGATACATCCTTACCCTTAGACAGCTGATCAAGTTTTGCTACCAGCTCTCTCTCTTTATCACGGATCGACGCATCTATGCTGTCGATCAGCTCTTTTTTCTTCTTTTCCTTAAGGATTTCTTTTGCTGCATTCTCAAGGATCGTATTTCTGGCGGCTATCTCCGCAGGATTAAGTCCGGCAGCAGCCGCTTCTTCATCTGCCGCCTCTCTGCTCATCTTCTGCACCATGTCCGCAACTTCTTTAGCATCTTCCTCAAGACATTTGCGCACTTCATCATCGGTAATGGTATCTGCCACATCCATCAGCTGCGCATCCAGTTCTTCAATGCGCTCCCTGTAATAACTCATAGTAGCGCTTTCAGCTTCCTGAGCATTGACATCGCTTGCGGCGTTTAAAAGATCCTGAAGGCGGTCTCTTTCGGCCGTGATCTCCTCAGCTTTGCGTTTCTTAAGTATCTCTCTGGCAGCTATCTCCTGCATATCCGCCTCGGTCACGCTGTCATCGGCGATAAGTCTCTTTTTATCAGCTTCAAAAGCAGCTCCTCCGATATAACTGCCGTCTTCATCAAAAAGCCTGATCGTCAGCTTGCCCAGATCATTTTTTATAAAGGACATATATGCAAAGGCGTCTTCGACATTCACCAGATCGTTAGAGAAAAGGAAAAGATTTGTCTCGGCGCTCAGATTATAATATGCAACCTTTTTGTCTGTGGTATAATTCTTTTCAACTGCGTTGTTATCAAATTCAAAACGCAGTTTTATCATATCGGTATTGGTATCTTCCTCTACCGTATATTTGCCTATGACTTTAGAATCATTTTTATTTTCCGGAAGACTTGCCTCTTTAATGTTAAGCGGGCCGACAGATACTTCGGGATCTATCGCGCACTCATCAATAAACTCATCACCGTCGTAAAGCCTTATCGCAACTTTATCCACTTCCTTGACGGTTATGGTAAGATGCTTTATGGCTTCGCCCTTCTTTGTGCGCTCTCCTATCTGTCTGCCGTCGCTCCACAGTTCAAAATCGGTAATGTTATACTCAAATCCATCAGGCACATCTATATAAAGCATAAACTCCTCGTTTTCTACGATGGAGCGTATACTGTAGATAGCGCCTTTCTTTGTTATGACATCCAGCCTGTTAAGATCGTCATCAATGTTTCCGGTGCCGCTATCGCCGCTCTGCGAGCTGATGGATTCTTCAACAAAATATGCAGATGCGCCGCCGCAGGTGGTCCTGTCATATTCAAAAAGCGTTGATGAATAAAGCGACAGAGCATCATTCATTGCCGTTCTGGCATTCTCATATTCCGTCAGCTCTGCTTCGTATTCCTCCAGAGAGAGCTGTCCCAGAGCATTAAGCGCTTCATCATAGATCAATTGGGTCTGAAGCTTTTCAAGATCTTCAACTGATTTGATATATGCTTTCCTGGTCTCGATATAACTGTCAAAGCCGTCCGTGATCGCATTTGAAAGCTCGGTCCTGGCGTTATTGTAATCCTTTAATGCGCTCTCATATTCGAGTGTTGCGGAATAGAGTACATAGGGATCGTCTTCCACATAGCGGATACCATCGATCTCTCCCTTCCACCATACCTTGGGAAACTTGAAGAACAATATCCTCTTTTTACCCGTCCAGGGATCATCGATCCTTTTTAAGAAGGCGTCATAATCCTTCTTAAATGCGCGTTTGTTGATCTTGCTGCCATCCAGCGCCTGCTGCACATAACCGCTGATCATGCCTATATTGCCGCTGTATTGAGATTTCATCAGATTATAGTTTGTCATTAGGGCGAGCTTTGCAAGTTCTTCTGCCTGCTTAGCCTCATAGACATTCTCTTCTTTGATATAGCTTGCGCTTGAATCCGCAGAGCTCATAGCAAAATACTTAAGCTGATCTATGCAGTCCCTGGACATATTTGATGATATAAAAGCATCCTCAAAGGTATAGCCGCTGGTAACATCAAAGCCCAGTTCCCTGCCAAGCTTTGCCTTTGCGCGCTGAAGCGTAGTCTGTTCCGAAGCCAGAGAATTCTCAAGTCCTTCAAGCCTGTCGTTCTGCTGGTCTACCTGTGCCTGGGTCGCCGTACCTTCGATAACACGCGCCCTGTTCTTTTCAATGGCGATCTTAAGGCTTTTGATACGCTCTTTTAGAAATCCTATCTCATTTGAGCTGGTGATGATCTCTATGTAAATGGTACTGACCTTTTCAAAGGATTTAAGCTTTTCATCCGTGATCTTATGGTTCAGCGTATCTATATCATACTGAAGCTGTACGGGTTTATACTGGAATTCAAAAGCTTCCGCTTCATCAGGCTTTGTAGGGAATTGAAAATTAAGCAGGGGCGACCAGCGAAAAGTACTCATGTTCTTCTGTTTCTCTGCGATGGAACGGATAGCGGAATTCCTCGCTGCCTGCTTCGCCTCTATCTGTATCTCCAGCGCCTCTATCTTCTCACTGTTGGCAGCCGCTATGGACTTGGCTGCCGAAAGGCGCAGCTTACCACCTGCCTGCGTCTTTGACGCCGGCATAAGGTCCGAGAAATAAGGGAAAAGAAGAGTGATCATCAGCACAGCAGTGATCATTCTTATAAAAAGGGGCTTTATGAAGTTTTTTGATCTGTACTTCTTCATGCTGACTCCTTATTTCTCTATATCCGCCAGGTTCTCTGCTTTAATGAAATAAAATGAGAAGGTATCAAGTCCCTGATCCGTAACAAAGGTATAAAGCAGACCGTCTTTGTGATAGGTATGCAGATATACCTCATATTCCTCATCATAAGTACTTACTTCATTATATTCGGTGAATACCGAATTCATCGTGATATCTGCCGGACCGTTGATCACTATGCCTTCGGTTTCCGCGTTCATTTTATTAACAGTCAGTATCTCGGGCAGTGTGGCATAAGAAACACCGACATATATTGGCTGCCCCAGATAATCGACCAGCCCCGAAAAAGTCTTGACCGGTCCTTCTGCGGTATTGAAGCTGTCCTTCATTACATAGACCTGCTCCACGCTGGCCTGTGTATCGATCGAATCTTCATCCAGGTATTCGACGGTCATCGCGGAAATATCAGGCATGAAACGCACTCTCTCACCTTCTGACTGGTATATGGTGCGCTTGCCTTTATACGCCGAAGCCACTTCGTTTGCCTTTTTGCCGATCAGATCGCTGTACTTAATATCATCAAGCGTAAACTGTCCGTTAAATACGGCATTATGTCCCATATCATAAAGTGTTCCCTGACCTTCCTTCATATCCAGCGCGAACTCGCCTTCATATTCAAGGCTGCCGTTGGTCCTGAAAAGCTTGCCTGTGCCACTGTGAAGATTCTCATGGAAAGCTCCCTGATACCATAAGGTACCGTCCTGATAATACTGATTTCCCTGGCCTTCATACATACTGTTGGTAAAATTGCCCTGATAGACCACAAAGCCTGCAGGGTTCATAAGTGTTCCCTGTCCGTTGCAGGAACCGCCCTTAACCTCTCCTTCGTAAGCCAGATAACCGCTCTTTCCTTTGATGCGGACCGTGCCTTTAGTAAACTTCAGCAGTATATCATTGTAATCATAAGTCTTGATGCCGTCGTTTTTGCTGCCGGGAAACAGCCCGCTCCAGGAACTGTATATATATACCAGCGAAAGCACGCCCACTATTATCACAACTGCGAAAGCCAGTTTTTTGCTGACCATCCAGCGGCCTATGGTATAATAATCATCCTTATCGCGCGGTCTGACATTGAGCGTCTTGGTAAAGAAGGTCTTGATGATCTCCGTTATACGCGTAAAGATAAAACTGGGTTTGGTATACAGCTTTACCTTTGTGATGATCGGCGTTATGCGCGCCTTTATCGATTGTATGAGTATTGTAAAAATATTCATTACGCTAAAACATGCACTCCTTTATCAAAGATGCAGGCTTCCTATGAAACCGTTAGCTGTATTTTCGTCGTTCAGATACCGCTCACATTCAAACAGATACCACTTTGACAGTTCATCATCCGGTGAAAATCTGAGCACTTCGGAAAATCTGGACCTTGCAAAGTAAAAATCCTTCTCGTAGAAAAGCCTGAGCGCTTCTTCAAACCTGAGCTTCTGGCCGCTGCGCATGGACCTTACGGCAGGCATCTCCGCATCAAAGAGTTCATAAAGCTTGATGCGCTTCTCGGGATTTTCCGGGTCAAGTATCACAAAACCGATATAACGTGTTTCTCCATGATAGTCCTCATGTTCGAGCAGAGCTTCCGTAGCCACAACTCCCAGTCTCATATTTGCAAAGAAATTGGTATATGCTTCCAGCAGATCATTTTCCGGCGAGGAAAGATAGACAGATGCCTGCCTTGCATCACCGGCCACGCCATATACATAAGGCGCAAAATGAAGCAGCATGGTGGCTCCCGAAATACCGCTTCCCCTCTCCTCTTTTAATTTAAGCATCAGTTCGACGCTGAAAGCCGTTGAACATGCATTGTCTTCAAGGAAAAGGAATTTCATTTTGGACAGATCGCTGTTATGCGAAATAAAGATGCCATCAAACTCTTCACGGCACTTTTCGGTTATCGACATAAGCGTATTTCTGCTGTCTAACTCAGCTCTTCCGCCGAGTCCGGCATCACTGATCTTTAAGCAGGCAATGGCGCCGCTCTGAGCAGACATATCACCGCTGTGCACTTCGGTAATGGATTGCCGGTCAAGTATGCGCTCAATGCTCTTGGGTGCAAAACGGAAATATGCTTCATAGGTCAGGAACTTCAGCCTGTTGTTATTGGCTACGTTCTTTGTGATCTCCATGATGCTGTTCCACATATAATTCATATCCCTGCCGACAACAGCGGGCTTTTCTATCTTCTGCTCTGTTCCTTTGGACAGTTTTCCGAGAGCGCTCTGCAGCTTTAACAGATCGGACGACTGCCACAGCAGGAATACGATGCCTATCAGGCTGCCCACTATAAACAGGACCATAATAAAGCTTAAATAACCGGTAAGTCCCGTAAGCAATCCTTCAAAGAAACTCTCTCCGTTTGATTCATATACTACTGCCATTCCCGAATGGCCCACTCTGGTCAGATTGACTCCCATAAGAGTCATCTGACGTCCTTCATCCCTGATGTCGCGCTCAACGATACTGTCACCGTTGGCCACTTCCTGCATCATATCCATTACCGAAGAACCATATATATCCGATATATAGCTTTTGTTCAAGCCTGAAGCGCTCATAACAACACGGCCGGAAATGGCATTGACCAGAAGTACATCCGTCACATTGGAAACTTCGTCTATGCGCCTTCTGAATCTGGATGCAAGTACGGAATAATCCTCTGTATTATAGATATCATCATCATTAAGGTCCAAAAGAGAATAACCGTCTACCAGACTGAAGGCATCCATGTAGGTATATTTTCTGTGTTCGTATCTTGCATTTATACGGTTCTGTCTTTCCAGCAAAAGCACGGAGCCCGCGCAGATCAAAAGCATGAACACTTCCAGTGAAGCGACCACATATACAACACGGCGTCTTTCCTTAAAGATCACGGTACAGAGCACGATAATGAGGCAGCCGATAAGATTTATCAGTACCAGCATCATCAGATCTACTCCTGCTGCTCTTATATACTGTCCCGGATGCACTATCCTGTTCTCGTAAAACTCTTTTGCATTGCGATCCAATTCAAAATATCCCGGGCCCGAATCATCATAACGCAGGTTCATGGTGCCGTTCATATACTCAGCCTGGACAAAATAACGGGGAAGCACACATTCCCTGACCATAAACTCGCTGACCTTTGCGCTCGCATTCTTCCATTTTTCGACTTCTTCCATGTTATTCTCAACAACCGGCATCAGATCCGAAGTAGAAAGCGTATAAACATATGCCTGCTGTCCGTTTTTAGAGAGAGCTGTCATATACATGTAATCATCAGTCGCATCGAAACCGCAAAGCTCCAGTTCCTGAGGAAAACGAAATACGGGACTTATGTAATTGATCATCAGGGCTTCGTTGAAATATGCGATACAATACTCATTTCTGAAATAGCCGTTATCATATACTTCACGTGAAAAGATCGCGCAGAGATTCTCATCCCCCAGCGGATCGGTCTTCTCTATGCGGAAACTGTTTAAAAATTTATCATCATAAGTAACATACAGGATCTCGGTATCATAATTATCCGCTATACGCCAGATCAGTCCTCCGCCGTAGACATGATTCTCTGCCACATACCATGCATCTCCGATCCTGGCGCTGTCATTGTCCAGCGTAAATTCACCCGGCTTGGATATATCAAAATATCCTATCACGCATATGCCCGCAAATATAAGCATCCATATTATTATGCAGATCAATGTATTTCTTATTCTCTTTTGCATAATTACAGTTTTTCCTTCTTTTTATGGTCTTATTGTAATAACGATTCCAGGCCTATCTTCTCAAAGCTTCTGATAAACAAGCGAAGCCACGGCACATCTCCGAATATAAGATTGGTGAGAAAGGTGATTATTACAAATAATGCCAGTATTATACTCACCCACAGGAGTATGCGGAACAGATTTCCTTTATTGCGATTGAACCACGCCTTGAAAGCAGCAATGATCCCACGCTTTCTGTCGGGCTCTGCCGCTATCTCAACATCTTTGTATAATTCCTTAAAGCTGCCATAGCTGTATTTTTCCGTCTTTTTCTTTAAAAGCAGATAACTCTTGGCCTTATTTGCAGCTTTAGGTTCAAGTAACTCAAGAAGTATCCTGGCGCATTCCACTGCGCACTCGGATTCACCTATGGAGTCATCCAGATCTGTAAGGTCCAGTTTATAACTGATATGCACGCCGCGATCCCTTGCCAGCTGTATCTCCCTCTGCTTAAGCACCAGGAACAAAACCGGCCAGGGCAGATTGGATGTCATACATGAAATGATCAGGTTAACGCAGACTTCTTCACACTCCTTAAGCGGCATGGCATTACCCATGTAAAAATCCACCATGGGGCGTTCCTGCACATAGGGATATACGACATAGTTGCGGCCTTCCTCCGAAATGATCAGCGGTTCCGCTTCCTCGGGTATGTCCTCACGGCTGTCATAGATATCTATAAAGCGATGCAGTATTTTGTGATCATCCACGGCAAGAATGGTACACTTGCCGCCGGCAGTGTCCCTGGTGTCCTCACAGATCATCACCTCATTTGCAGATGTTCTCTTATATCTGTGCAGTAACCTGTATCTGGATGGCTGAAAACCGTCACTCATTCTTATCCTCGAATCCGCTCTTCTCAACTATCGCATATGCATAGGTGCAGATCACCGGCATATCGGTACAATAGATCCTTATCTCATATACACCGGGCTTAGCGGGTGCAGTATAGATACCGTCGGCAGTAATGCTGCCGGATCCGGCCTCCGTAAGCTCGTAAGTCACGCTGCATTTCTCCATATTGTTGTAACGAACACCAAAGTAATGATTTTCCTTTGTGCTCATGCGAACCGTAGGCGTATCGGGAGATATGCTCCTGCCGGAATAATCCTCTGCAAGCTCCAGGTCGTTTCCTGCGGGGAAGCGGATGGCTACCCAGCGGTATGTAAGTACGAGATAATCGACATTCTTAAGAAGTCTTGCGCCCACTACAAAGCTGCCTTTATCGTTTAATACGCGTACAGCCGTCTCCGCATCAACAACAGTGCGCTGTTCGGGAGCAAATATGTCAGGATTACCATAAATGGTGCTCTTTGCATTTGCGCCAAGCGATTCATCCTCACGGATATATTCATATCCTACATCCACATATACATTGCCGCGGCCAAGGCCGTGAACTATCTCGCCGGAATAATGTACGGAGCCTTTGCGGGCGTTCTCCCCAAGAGGTATCTCCAAAACGCCGGTTGCCACTTCGGGCAGGTTCAGATTACGCTCCGGAGCCGCATCGTTATCCTTTGCCTGAATGGGCGCAGCTCCTGTCGACGAAGACAGATCCGCGAACTTGATGAAATATTCGAGGTATTCCCCGCGGCGCAGCTCCTGCGCAGGCGCGGTGATATAATTCTTAGCAACGGTATCTTCGACATCCTCTATAATGTATGCGCTGTCGGTCCTTACCAGTTTAAGATTAGCCAGGGTGATATAGTCGCCCTGCGAACCGATGTTTCTCATTTCAAGATTCAGTCTTCCTATCTCGCGGCTTACCAGCTCGCGCGGAGACATATCGGAAAGCAATACCTTAAGCGCAAAATTAGCCGGAACAGGCACGCTGCGGTCATTTTCATAACCTGCCGCCGTTCCGGTCTTTAAGATGATATTGCTCTCAAGAGCCGGCGTATTCAATACCATCATCCAGTATTCGTAATAAATGCTCTCACCTTCCTCAAGATCAACATCCACGATATCGATGGAGATCTCGCTGCTTCCGTCGGAGCATGAGAATGCGGGCACCTGCAGCACACCGCGGTAAGACAATCTTACATCGGCAGAATCCAGCTTCTTAACTACCACTCTTGCTTTAACAAGTTTCGAACGGCTGACCGTTGCAGGCATTGTGTATTCCACAAGGAAGTGATCCGATGACATAAGGGTTCCTCTTGTAAGGAATTCCGAATCCATCTCAAAACTCTCAGGCAGATCACTCCTGTCTATCAGGAACAGCTCATAGCCTTCCTTTACCCTGTTGTACTGGAATTCTTTTTCGGGATCCGACTGGTCTATGGCATAGACTTTATGAACCTGCTCCTCTCTGTAACGCAGGCACAATGTAGCCTCATTTGTCTTAAGGCTCTCAAAACCGGCAAGGGAGGAAAGCTTCTTTACATCAGAAGACTCCACCACTATCTCCCTGCCCATGCCGTCTATCGCCACACCACTCTCAACTAAGAGCGAAAGATCATCCAGTGAGAACACGCCCAGGCCGCAGACAACGCCCTGACCGTACATCAGGCCGTTCAAAAAGCGGCGCTTATTGTTAAAGTAATCCTGTTCGGCCTGATAATCCGCGCTGGATAAACGTTTTTTGGGATAGTAACGGTTTCTCTCGAAGGGGTAGATCTGTGAGTTGTTCATTTTTTTTCTCCATTATTTTGTTGTGATGGTTAATATAATTTATATCAAGGCGGCCGCAACATATCCGCAACGGCTGCCAAAATGCTCTTTATTCAATATCCAGATCCCTGGCTGCTCCCGCATTGCCTTCATCTGTATCATAAGGCTCTTTGGGAGCCTGTGTGGGCACAACGGCTTTTGTCGGGGCAGGGACAGTTTCGTCAACCGTTTTGCTGCTCTCCTCATCCGCCTCACTGCTTCGGACAGGCGCAGCATAAAAAACCTTATAATAATAGCCCAATGATATCCCGCCAAAAATAACATAAAGAACCAGAGCTCCCAATATGAGTGCCTTGGTCACTTTTTTATTTTTTGCTTTTTCTTCGCCCATACATTCCCCATTATATGGTAAATCGGCAGTTATGTAAACAACATCTTGTGATACGATACAACAAAAAGCGCAACAATTTCGCAACAAATTGTACCAAAAAGCCGATGTATCATTGTTTTCCTTTTACTTCCATAAGCTCGGCAATACGTTCTTCCGCCCACGAATACTGACGCATATATTCTCCCATAAACTCCCTCACGGCCTCCGGCTCCCTGTTGATAAAGCGGTAAAAATCACAGTCCACCATATCTACTCTTATGGCAAGTGAGTTGTATTCGCGTATAAGCACCTCATCAAAGCCTGCATCACTCAGGCTTTTTCTCAGATCCGATATAAATGTTCTAAGCTGGGAATTGCGGCTCACAAGATTGCCTCCGTCCTCCCACAGGATGCTGATCAGCTCTCCCATGGTTACCGACGCGCCGCGGCTGTCAATAAGATATGCAAATATCTCCTTGCATTTGGCTCTTTTAAATACTATAGGTCTGTTATGCGCAAATACTTCAAAGCTGCCGAAGCATCGCACTTTTAATCTGCCGGAATTCTGAACGGGGTGTCGAAGATGCACCAGCACTTTTTCCACATCCGGAACATCTGCCGGTTTTACCAGATACCCGCTGGCAAACAGGTTGTGTGCATCAAGCGCGTATTCTTTATGTCCGGTAACAAATACGATATTGACTTCAGGCTGGATCTTCTTAAGGGCTTCAGCCATCTCCAGGCCGTTCATCTCCGGCATCTCGATATCCAGAAACGCAACATCTATATGATGGGCCCTGGCATAAGATAACGCTTCCAAAGGTGAGATCAGTCCGACATGGTTACCTTCGGGATCCAGTTCCTTCATATTCTGTATCATTGCGTTTACAGCCAGTTGTTTGTCATCTATGGTTATTGTATTCATCAGCGAAACCCCTTTATAAGGAATGGTCTGCGCTCAGTATTCGCCGCTGTATATAAAGCTTATACCTGCGCCCGCGTTTTCCATGTCATCCTGCCAGCTCATCCTGCCGTCCGTGATGCTTATGCTCCCGCTGCCGTTTTCGTATACAAGTTCTTCCGTCACTTCACCTTCGTCATCGTATATGCCACGTATACATTCCATATCGGCGTATTTTATCACATTGCCTTTGGCGCTGCCCGTAAAGCTCCAGAAGCTGGCTCTGTTATCGCCGTCTCTTCTGCTTATCTCACCATTCCAAAGCCCCGTATCGTCGCACCACATATCAATGACCGTATCTCCTCCGGCCTCATCCGACCACTCACCGGAAAAGTCTGTTGTTTCCACGGCGGTGCCGGCATTCTTCGCGCTCGGAATACCACAAGCTCCAAGCAGCATCATGACTCCTATGACTGCGATGACATATCTCTTCTTCATGTTATTTATTTCCTGTAAAAGGCAGCTCTATCCTGATGATGGTACCGTGCCCTGTATTTATTATGTTCAGTTCACCGTTGCAGAGTATTTTAAGCCTCTCTCTGGTATTCTTTATGCCAATGCTTCTGTGTTCAGCCTGCTGTCTGGTCTCGTTGCCAAACCCGACACCGTTATCTTCAACACTGACAACGATCTTTGCGCCTTCCAGCTTACTGCCCACCACGATCACCCCGTCGGCTCTGCGGCTTATACCATGGCGTATGGCATTTTCCACCATGGGCTCTACTACCATCAGCGGAAGTTTAAAATCCGAGAATTCAGTTTTATATGTAATGGTAAAATTAACCGCGGGGTCGGCCTGTTCGAGCGCCACATACTCTTTAATACATTCCAGTTCCCGTTCGAACGGGACCAGTTCGTCAGAGCTCATGGCATCCAGATTTGCGCGCAGATAAGTTGCAAAATGCTGCAGCGCCTTAGCCGCCTGCCGCGGTTCTTCAATACACAGTTGTTTGATGGCAAGTATGGAGTTGAAGATAAAATGCGGCCTTATCTGATTCTGTGACAGACGCAGTTTCAGCTCGTCGATCTCCTTTTCCAGCTCTGCCTTCGTGGCATCACGTTTCTTAAGCTCTGCGCGCACCCAAAAGAACACGGCGATGCCGCAGACCATAAAAACCAAAACGATGATAAGTACAACATACCATTCGATCATATCATTCTACAATGCTCTCCGCCGTATCATTCTCCTCTTCCACCCGTTCAAAGATAAATCCGGATCCGGCATTATCTTTTTCATCCATCCAGAAAACATTTCCTTCAAGATAATACAGTCTTCCGCTGCCGTCGGTATATACTTCCGTAGTGGTCACTCCGCTTGAAGTATTGCCTTCGGAAGGCATCAGATAAGTGGTGTGGCTGCCTTCGGTATATGCGATCCCCAGGCCATCATCCGCAGGTTTGGCGGTAAACTCATAACTCTGAATATTGGTTATGTCCTTATCAGGGACCGATATGGTACAAAGAAAGCCGTCGCTCGCCGTCTCTACCGTAAGCACGGCCAGTTCGTTGACCGAATCGATATAGGTGCCTTCCCACTCAAAGTCATTGGGTGGCGTAAACGGAACCATATCTACCTGCTCGGGTATCTCGTTTTTTTTCTGACATGCCGAAAGCAGCGATACAAGTGCCATCGCTGTCAGGAATAATAATGATCTCTTACCAGTCTTCATAACGGCCGGACATCTCCTCGATATCTGTTTAGGGTGCAATTCACCAATAAATATTATATCAGTACAACTGCAACAAAAGTGCAACAGTGAGCCAAAGCGGCGGCATGATCCCCCGCTTAGTTTAACAGTTTCTTTACGCTCTCTAAGGTGCTGCCCAGTTTTCCGCTGGCCATAGCTGCCTTTACGCCGCTTACTATCTTGCCTTCGATGTCATCCGGGATATCCACGCCTGAAAGCGCCTCTACGGTCTTTACCGGATCATCCGCAAACTGCTTCATCAGCTTCGGGTCTGCCTTAATCTTCTTTACGATCTCGTCAATTTTTTTCTTAATGTCCATTGTTATATTCCTCCTTGATCTTTATTGTTCTTTCTTCATCTCTGCCGCAAATTGCGTAAAGTCTTTAAGCGCTTTAAAGCCGACTTTCACGATCTTTAGCAAATTTATTGAATTCTTTCCTGCGCTCCTGCCCTTGAAACTGATGCGCTTATATCCCACCACACAGCCATAGTGCTTAAAAAAAGCCGTAAGCATGATATTGGGCAGGAAATAATCCTTCGGAAGCCTGCCGAGATATTTCCTGAGGCAGTCGCTGTTCATCAGGCGGAAAGGCACATTCGCATCCGGCACACGCACTTTAAAAAACAGATACAAAAGCCAGGTAACGACTTTTTCGACAAAAAATCTTATCCTGCCGTCGCCGCGGCTGGTCCTGTTGCCCAGTATAACATCATAATCATGTCTGTGATGCCAGAATGAGGGAAACTCATCTGCAGATGTCTGACCGTCGGAATCGGTCTGAAAAATGTAATCCGCCCCCTGTGCTATCGCATAGTCATAT
>CADAHD010000015.1 GCA_902787595.1 uncultured Lachnospiraceae bacterium | reverse complement strand
GTGCTCTCGGCAATGAGCATTCATGCCCAACAGTATTATGGACGCGTGTCCGATTCCGACGGCTACTCCAACATCCGCCGCGGTCCCGGTACCGGCTATGCCATCGTGAGAACCTACCGCTCGGGCGACTACCTGTATTACACGCCCCAGAAAAATGGATGGAGCAAGGTCTACTCGGGCAAGAGCAGCAACACATTCATGGGATACATGAGCACCAACCTCATCGTGCGTGTGAATCCGCAGACAGGAGCCACACAACAAACTTCCTCACTGAGGAGCGGCATTATCATCGACCCCGTAGACAGTTATGTGAACGTGCGTCGCGGTCCGGGCACCAACTATTCCATCTCCAGCCGCCTCAACGTGGGCACCTCCATTTACTACCAGCCCGTCAATTCCAGTTGGGCAAAGGTATACAACCGCAACAAGGCCTTTCTCGGCTATGTGGCTTTGAGCCGCATCAGGAGATAGAATATCTTATAATTACATCTCCTCTTTCGCATATTGATGAACTATGCGAAAGAGGAGATTTGTGTTTATTATCCATCCACTACTTCAGGTACCTGGCCAATGAAGAATGGATTTGGCGCATTCGGGGACAAGGATAATAAAGAGGGCAGTGATGAATAAGCTTTTTACACGTATATGTATGCTTTTTCTTATGGCCCTGGTAGTGCTGGCGCTGCCCATGAGGGCGTATGCCACGGATTCGGATAATAACGGCGACACGGATGAGCGTACATTTGCTGAAGAACCGGGCGATTCCGACAGCGGCAGCGATCTGGCGGCCCCCAATGTGGGAAACAGGGTCACCATAGAGTTAAACGACGGAAACGGCTCCGTGAACGGGGCCCTGCAGATAGTGCTTATCCTTACGGGAATAGCTTTACTGCCGTTTCTGCTGCTTACGATAACCAGTTTTACACGTATAATCATTGTTCTGCATTTTACGAGACAGGCGCTGAATACACAGACGGCGCCGCCCAATATGGTGCTCATCGGCATAGCGTTATTTCTTACGATCTATATCATGAGCCCTACTCTTACAGCTGTTTATAATGATGCCATAGTGCCTTATAACAGTGGGACCATAACCACTGCGGAGGCGCTGGATAAAGGCATACAGCCTCTTCGTGAATATATGTATCCTCAGACGGAAGTAAAGGATGTCACGGTATTCATGGAGATAGCCGGAGAGACCGATTGGAGCGGAGAACCCGATGATGTTCCGCTGCAGGTGCTTATACCGGCTTATGTTCTCAGTGAAATGCGCACGGCATTTATCATAGGCTTTTTGATATATGTACCGTTCCTTATAATAGACATGGTGGTTTCGTCAGTGCTCATGAGTATGGGTATGATGATGCTGCCTCCGACTACCATATCCATGCCGTTTAAGATATTGCTCTTTGTGTTGGCGGACGGCTGGAACCTGATAATAGTCAACCTGGTGAGGACCTTTTATTAGCGTCCCATTGAGAGGTGAGCCATGACAGTAGATCTTGTTACTCAGATAATGGCAGATGCCATGTATACCATATTGATCACAGCTCTTCCGCCACTGCTGATATCCATGGTGGTGGGTCTTATAATCAGCATTTTTCAGACCGTTACATCTATACAGGAACAGACGCTTACTTTTGTGCCCAAGCTTCTGGCTATTTTTCTTGTTTTGATGGTTGGCGGCGGCTGGATGCTGAATAATATGATCACATTTATGGTGAATCTGTGGTCTGATTTTTCGGTATACATACATTAGGTGAGCTATGGATCCGGCATATATTGACCTTTCATTTCCGCTGGAAGAACTCGAGTACTTCCTGCTGATACTTACAAGGGTGTCAATGTTCATATTTGCTTCCCCTTTCTTTGGAAGGGCGGAAGTGCCGCAGCGTATCAAGGCTGCTTTTGCGCTGCTGCTGAGCTTTTTGTTATACGAATCCATAACGCCTCACATATATATGCAGTATTCGACGCTCATCGAGTATTCGACCATAGTGCTCAAAGAGGCTGTAACCGGCTTGCTGATAGGACTGGCTGCAAACTGGGCCATGCAGATAGCGGCTTTTGCAGGTCAGATAGTGGATACCAATATAGGTTTTTCGATGGCGGCGCAGATAGATCCGACCACCCAGATGAATGTTACCGTAACGGGACAGTTTTATCAGTACGCTTTTATGCTTATTTTTATGGTGACAGGCATGCACAGATGGATGATCAGAGCGCTGGCCGAAAGCTATACCCTGATCGCCATGGGGCGGACGGTCTTTGATATGGAAGCCATGTATACGACTTTCCTGACTTTTATGGCGGAATATGTATCGCTTGGTTTCAGGATAGGCCTGCCCATGTTCTGCGTTACGCTTTTGAGTAACGGCCTTCTGGGAATAATGGCCAAGGTATCGCCGCAGATGAACATGTTTGCTGTCGGTATGCAGGTCAAGGCGCTGATAGGGCTTTCGGTGCTGGTGGTGACTGTTAATATGCTGCCCGATGCCGCCGATCTTATATTTAAAGAGATGAATACACTGATGGTTTCATTTGTAAAGGCTATGGGAGGGACCGTGTGACATTACTTAAACCCCTGCGTTTGTCATATGACCTGCAGTTCTTTGCGAAAGAAGGCCAGGGCGGTGAAAAGACTGAGGAGCCTACCAGCAAGAAGCTTGAAGATGCGCGTAAGGAAGGTCAGGTCGCCAAGAGCCAGGAGTTTGCGCAGAGCTTTACCCTGCTTGCGCTTTTTGTGCTTTTAAGGATATGGACTTCAAAGCTGGCATCACAGCTGGGTGAGTTGTTTGAGGGCTTTTACGGCAGGATCCCATATTTTGTGAAGCTGCCGTCCTACAGGGATAATCACAGGGAATATACGGAGCTTTTGGGGGTCGGGCTTCTCAGAACACTGATCATAATACTGCCTTTTTTGCTGGCGGGCTTTGCTGTGTGTTTTATCGCGGATCTGGTGCAGGTAAAATGGAAACCCACGACCAAGCCACTTAAGCCCAAGTTCAACAAGCTGAATCCCATCAGCGGCATAAAGCGCATCTTTTCGCTTACCAAGCTTGTGGATCTGGTCAAGTCCATCCTTAAGCTTGTTGTGATAGCTATAGTGATATATAATGAACTCAAAGAGCAGTGGCCTTTACTGTATGTGCTTTATGATATGCCGATGATGCAGGGCATAGCTCTGGCAGGGCAGCTGCTTATTGATATAGGATTCAAGATAGCGCTGGTATTTATCGTCGTGGCTTTTGCGGATTTCGGCTTTCAGAAATGGAAGTTCCACGAAGATATGAAGATGACCAAGCAGGAGGTCAAGGAAGAGTATAAGTCCACTGAAGGTGATCCTGCCATCAAGGGAAAGATAAGGCAGAGGATGCAGGAGGCATCGCGCCGGCGTATGATGCAGGCGCTGCCCAAAGCAGATGTCGTCATTACCAACCCCAGCCATTACGCTGTGGCACTGCGTTATGATAAGGAGACCGCCGAAGCACCTTTTGTAGTGGCTAAGGGCGCGGACTATGTGGCACAGAAGATAAAAGAAGCGGCAAAAGAGCATAATATAGAAATAGTTGAAAATAAACCACTTGCGCGTTCGCTGTACGCCAACGTGGAGATAGGGGAAGAGATCCCCGAGGAGCTCTATGTGGCCGTAGCCGAAGTGCTGGCCATAGTATACAAACGCACCGGCCGGGCGTAGAAAGGAGGAGCGCATGATAAAGAAACTTCTTAAAGGCGACTTTGTAGTAGCCTTCTATGTATTGAGTGCATTCATCATGCTGATCGTCCCCATTCCCAGCTGGCTGCTGGACATATTGCTGGCGGTCAACATGAGCGTCGCTTTCTCCATACTGTTTTCGGCCATGCTTTCAAAAGAGCCGCTGGATATGAGCTTTTATCCCACCATGCTGCTCTTTACCACACTGTTCCGTATATCGCTTAACGTATCTTCCACACGTCTGATCCTCATTTCCGGCAGCCCCGGTAACGTGGTTTCCACCTTCGGTGACTTCGTGGGCGGCGGCGATCTGGTCATGGGCATCATCGTATTTGCTATTTTGCTGATCGTGCAGTTCATGGTCATCAACAAAGGTTCGGAGCGTGTTGCGGAAGTTACAGCCAGATTCACCCTGGACGCTATGCCCGGTAAACAGATGGCTATAGATGCGGATCTTAATACCGGAGCCATAGACGATCAGGAAGCCAAAAGGCGCCGTGATAAGATACAGGAAGAATCAAGCTTCTTCGGTTCCATGGACGGTGCCGTAAAGTATGTAAAGGGAGATGCTACCGCAGGTCTTCTGATATCGGCAGTCAACCTTGTGGGCGGTATCCTTATGGGTATGTTCAGAAGGGGCATGGATTTTAACGGGGCGCTTAACCAGTATGCCGTGCTCACCATAGGTGACGGTCTGGTTTCAGCCATACCTTCGCTTCTTATATCTCTTGCTACAGGTATCCTGGTCACCAAGGGCTCAAAGGAAGCGGATTTCGGAAACGCACTCATAAAGCAGATCTTCGGTCTGCCCAGGGCCATGTATATAGTGGGCGCGACCCTTGCTTTCCTTGGGGTATTTACACCCCTTGAGTTCTTCATCTTTGTTCCGCTGGGCGTGATATTTATCCTGGTGGCCAGAAAGATGGAGACCACCATGGCTACCAAATCCGTGGAGGAGCAGGTGGAAGCGGAAGAAGTGGCCGAGGCGGAAGAGATAAGGCGTCCGGAAAATGTCACATCGCTTTTGCAGGTTGACCCCATAGAGCTGGAATTCGGTTACGGCATCATACCTCTGGCCGATGCCAACCAGGGCGGCGACCTTCTGGACCGCGTGGTCATGATCAGGCGTCAGATAGCGCTTGAGCTTGGTACCGTGGTGCCGATCATCCGTCTGCGTGATAACATACAGCTGAATCCCAATCAGTACATTATAAAGATAAAGGGTATACAGGTTTCCGAAGGCGAGATATTATTTGATCATTATATGGCTATGAATCCCGGCTATGTGGAGGAAGAGATAACCGGTATCGATACCATTGAGCCGGCGTTTAAGCTTCCTGCCAAGTGGATAACCGAGGGACAGAGGGAGAAGGCAGAGAGCTGGGGCTATACCGTAGTTGATCCCCCGTCGATCATTGCCACACACCTTACCGAGATAATCAGAAAGCATATAGCCGAGCTGCTTACCAGACAGGATGTGCAGTCTCTGGTGGACAACTTAAAGGAGAGCAATCCTTCCATCGTGGAGGAGCTGGTTCCCAAGCTTTTGGGACTGGGTGAGATACAGAAGGTGCTCCAGAACCTTTTATCCGAAGGAATATCTGTGCGTGACCTGTTAACGATCTTTGAGAGCCTGGCAGACCACGCTACGGCAACCAGGGATACGGATCTGCTCACGGAATATGTGCGGGCTTCGCTGAAGCGCGCCATTTCCAACAAGTATTTTGCAGGCGAGTCCACAGTCAATGTGCTTACGGTGGATCCCAAGCTTGAGCAGGATATCATGGCATCTGTTAAGCAGAGCGAGCAGGGCGCGTATATCACGCTTGATCCCGAACGCGTAAGAAAGCTCATAGACAATCTTCGCACGGAGCTTTCCAAGCTGGAAGGAATGGGCTCAAGCCCCATAGTGCTCACCAGTCCCATAGTCCGTATGTATTTCCGCAGACTTGTTGAAGAATACTTCCACGATCTGGCCGTTGTGAGTTATAATGAGGTGGAGTCGGACGTGGAGCTTCAGAGCGTAGGAATGGTAAGCGCTTGATCAATATTCTGAGAGGCAGATATGGTAATCAAGAAGTATCAGGCTAAAACAGAAGAAGAAGCCGTAGAGATGGCGAAAAAAGAACTTGGAGATGACATTACGGTGATCCATTCCCGTAATGTTAAACCCAAGGGGTTCTTTGCGTTCCTCAGAAAGATGCAGGTTGAGATAACCGTGGCAAAGGAAGAGGAGATGGACAGGCCCCAGAATACGGCAAGGGAAGCGCTGGCGAAGGTAAACAAGCTGAGAGAGCAGGCAGAAAGAGATACTGCAGACGGCGCCCAGAGCCGCGCAGATGATGAGACGCCGCGAACGGTACTGAAAAATGATACCGCAGTGGAGCAGAAGCTGGAAAATATTCAAAACCTGCTGGAGCAGAAGCTGTATCGCCGCGGTGATGAAGAAAAGGAAAAGAAGGCCGCGCCCGGCGCCGTTTCTTCTGCGGCTTCCGATGATAAACGCAAAGAGCTGATGGAATTCTGCAGGCTTTTGTACAATACGCTTGTGGAAAATGAGGTAAGCGAGAAGGTAGCAAACGAGCTGGTGGATGACATAGAGCAGAACTGTCCCGACGATATGCAGATGGAGCATGTGCTCTCACATATCTACCAGAAGATAATACTCAAATTCGGCAGACCCGGACTCATATCTCCGGGAGAGCGGGGCCCCAAGGTCGTGTTCTTCATAGGCCCGACGGGTGTAGGCAAGACTACGACGCTGGCGAAGATAGCTTCAAAGTTCAGACTGACACAGAACAAACGCGTCGTGCTCTTTACCACAGATACCTACAGGATCTCCGCTACGGATCAGTTAAAGACCTATGCGGGCATATTGGGCACGCCTTTCCATATCATTTATACGCCGCAGGAACTGGAAGAGAATTACGAAAAGTACAAGGATGTGGATTACATACTTATCGATACTGCCGGCCATTCGCATAATAACGAAGAGCAGAAGAAAGATATGTCGGAATTTTTGAGCGTGCTCGAAGGAAAGGCGGAATGTGAATACTATCTCGTTGTGAGCGCAACGACCAAGTACCGTGATCTGCTGGCGATCTCGGATGCATATAAAGAGCTTGCAGACTACAGGCTTATCTTCACCAAGCTTGACGAAACGGAGGAATGCGGCAATCTCCTTAATCTGAGGCTGCATACAGGCGCCGCAATGAGCTATGTAACTAACGGACAGAATGTACCCGATGATATAGAAGAATTCAATCCCCAGGCCATGGCAAGAGGCCTGCTTACAGACACTTCCTCACAGGAGTAATAATGGATCAGGCACAGCAGTTAAGAAATATAATAAAAGCAGGACCGGCTGTCAGGCCGCTGGCCAGGGTCATCACCGTGACCTCGGGCAAGGGCGGCGTGGGCAAGTCTAATACTGCCATCAATCTCGCCATCAATTTTAAAAAGATGGGCAAGCGGGTCATAATACTCGATGCGGATTTCGGACTTGCAAATATAGAGATTATGTTCGGAACCATGCCCAGGCACAATCTGAGCGATCTTATATATCAGGGCAAGAGCATTACGGAGATAATAACCTGGGGCCCCGGGGAAGTGGGATTCATATCGGGAGGCTCCGGCATAGCAGGGCTTTCTAATCTGGGAAAAGAATACCTGAATTATATAATCCAGAATCTGGCTGCCCTTGACGCCATAGCGGATGTGATCATAATCGATACAGGAGCGGGTATTTCCGATGCGGTGCTGGAGTTTCTTGTGGCCAGCGGCGAGATACTGCTTATAACAACGCCTGAGCCCACATCCATAACCGATTCTTATTCGCTCTTAAAGGCGTTGAACCGTCATCCCAGATTCACCAAGGAAAACTCACAGATAAAGATGATAGCCAACAGGGTAGAAGGCGAAAAGGACGGAGATGTGCTGTTTAAGAAGCTCAATATGGTGGTGAGCCGTTTCCTGGGACTGCCGCTTGAATATCTGGGCGCGGTGCCGCAGGATAAGCATCTGGCGCAGGCCGTGATGCAGCAGACGCCGGTATCGCTGGCAAGTCCGAACTCAAGATCGGCAAAAGCATACGAAGCAATAGCCGCAAGGCTTATGCATATGGAAAATGAAGGAAAAGTAAAGAAAAGGGGGATGGCTGCATTCTTTTCACACATAGTGGCCAATAAGAAAACATTATGATCGATATTTTTGACATCGTCCGTCCCGGAGACAGGGTGGACATCGAAACAGTAGTTACAGAGGACAAGAACGACGATAAGAAGTACTATATCACCAAAGTCTATGATGTAGGCGAGAGCGGTGAGGTAGAGGTGGTGATGCCCTCTGAAAAAATGAGGACGGTGGTACTTTCCGTAGGCGTGCTCTATGATCTGTATTTCTATGCGGGCAAGGGCATATATGCCTGCACGGCGGAAGTTATAAGCCGCCGCAACGAAAACGGAGTGGCAATAGCTGTGCTGGCGCCCACCACAGAACTTCGCCGTCATCAGAGGAGAGAGTATTTCCGTTATGATTGCGTCATAGGCATGAATGCCCGTGAACTGGAAGCGGACGAGGCTGCGTTTTATGAGAAGCACGGCAGGCTTATGAATGACGAGCAGCCCTATGACAAAGGCGTTATCGTCGATCTCAGCGGCGGCGGCATGCGTTTTGTGAGTGCGCAGGAATACAAACAGGGAAGCCTGGTTCATTGCCGCTTTATTTTAAATAACAGGAATAAGATGACCACCTATGATGAAGTGGTCAGGATCCTGTTTGCGGATGCTCTTGCCAACAACCAGACCAGCAGGGAATACCGCGGGCAGTTTATGAAGATGGAGAGCGGTGAACGTGAGGAGATCATCCGTTTTATCTTTGAAGAAGAACGCAAGATGAGAGCAAAACGTACCGGAATGTGACAGTTTTTACAAAAACGGCTTGTTGAAAAGGCTGTTTAGTGGTATAATTATACAATGATTTTGATGAAAGACCGCGATGTGCTATAAGGAGATTACGACATGGCTGCCAAGAAAATCCTGATAGTTGATGACTCTGCACTCACGCGAAGAGTCTTATGTGATATAATCAATTCCGATGAGAGATATACGGTAGAGGGCATGGCCAACAACGGCATAGAGGCTCTTAAACTGCTCGAAGAAAAGACTTTCGACGGGATCATTACCGATATCAACATGCCCAGAATGAATGGGCTTGAATTCCTTAAGGAATTAAAAAAACTTAAAAGGGAAGAAAGGGTTATGGTCCTTTCAACAGAGACCAGCGAGGGGGCAAAGGTCACGCTGGATGCTCTGGAACTGGGCGCTGTGGATTTTATACAGAAACCCCAGAGCGCTATTTATTCCAAGGACCAGGATTTTATAAAACGCTTCTTTGAAATATTGGAAGCCGTGGTATTTTCTAACAGAAAGGCTTCCAGCGGAATATTCAGAAACTCGGTGATCTTAAGGCCGGCCGGTCTGCTTGCAAAGGTTGACGCGGTGAATGTGCCTAAGGAGGGAAAGGGCAACAAGATAGTTGCCATAGCTTCTTCGACGGGAGGACCCAAGGCTCTGCAGAGCGTGATCCCCAGGCTGCCGAAGAATCTTGATGCGCCGGTGTTGATAGTGCAGCATATGCCTGTTGGTTTCACAAAGTCACTGGCGGACCGTCTCAATGCAATGAGCGAGCTTACGGTCAGTGAGGCTGTGGACGGTGAGTTTATCGAAAAAGGGCATGTGTACGTCTCCAAGGGCGGAGCCCATATGAATTATCAGGAATTTAACGGGCGCGGACGCATAGTCTATAGCGACGAGCCCAGCAGGGAAGGCGTTAAGCCCTGCGCAAATTATATGTATGAGTCTCTTGCGAAAAGTCCTTATCATACCGTTGTGTGCGTAGTGCTGACAGGCATGGGACATGACGGCACCGAAGGAATACAGAACCTTGTTAAGACAAAAAAGACCCACATCATAGCCGAGGACGAAAAGAGCTGCGTGGTGAACGGCATGCCCGGCAGCATCGTGGCAACCGGCCTTGTCAATGAAGTTGTGGATCTGGACCAGGTAGCACAGTCTATCCTCGCAAATGTCGGGGTTAGATAAAAAATAAAGCAACGCAAGTAACTTAACAAAGGAGAGTAGACATGGACGTTAGCCAGTATTTAGACATCTTCCTTGATGAAAGCAAGGAGCATCTCCAGAATCTGAACACGAGTGTGCTTGATCTCGAGCAGGATCCCGAAAATCCGGATACCATAAGCGAGATATTCCGTGCTGCGCATACCCTTAAAGGTATGGCAGGTACCATGGGCTTTAAGCGCATGCAGACTCTTACTCATGATATGGAGAATGTTTTCTCTGAGGTGCGCGACGGGAAACTTAAGGTCAATGCGGGTATGATCGATGTTCTGTTCCGTTGCCTGGATGCTATCGAGGAGTACGTATCCGTTATCAGCGAGACCTCTGACGAGGGCGATAACGACAACGAGCCTATTATAAAGGAATTAAATGACATACTTGCAGGCAAGCTTTCGGATAGCGCTCCTGCGCCCGCTGCAGAGCCGGCTCCCGCACAGAGCGAAACGGCTGCCGCTGCAGCAGATAATGCCGGCGGAGCAGCGGCTGCAAGCTGGAATATCGGCGATCTGACGGAAGAAGAGCAGAAAGCGCTCGAAGACGCCATGATGGCAAACAAGAAACTCTACAGCGTAACCGTAACGGTTCAGGAAAGCTGTCTTTTGAAGGCGGCCAGAGCATTCCTTGTGTTTAAGGCTATAGAGGAGCGCGGTGAGATAATCGCCGCAAATCCTTCTACCCAGGATATTGAGGATGAGAAATTCGATCTTGAATTCTCACTCATCATCGCTTCCGAGGGTGAACTTGATCCCATCTTAAATGATATCAAGGCAGTATCGGAGATCGCAGATGCCAAGGGCGGCATCTTTGAAGGCGAGGCGGCTGCTGCGCACGAAGAACCTGCAGGAGCGGCTGTAGAAAAGAAGCAGACAGAAGCGCCTGCGCAGGAGCCCGGTACTTCCGTTGCAAATGTTAAAAATGAGGTCGTTAAGAAGGCCGATCAGTCTTCTTCGGGATCTTCCGCAAAGACTGAGAAAAAGAGTGGCAGCAAGCCTGCGGTTAACCGTACGGTGCGTGTCGATATAGAAAAACTTGATTCACTGATGAATCTTGTCAGCGAGCTTATCATAGCAAAGAATTCACTGGTAAGCAGCGCTACCAGCAGCACTTCGGATTCTTCTTCAAATATGCACGAGCAGATAGAATATCTGGAGAGCGTGACCACCAACCTTCACGAATCGGTCATGAAGGTACGAATGGTCCCCATCGAGAGCGTTGTGAGCAAGTTCCCGAGAATGATCCGCGATATCTCCAAGCAGCTTAACAAGCCCATGGAGCTCTATATGAGTGGTGAAGAGACAGAGCTTGACCGTACCGTGGTTGACGAGATAGGCGATCCTCTTATGCATATGCTCAGGAATTCGGCCGATCACGGACTGGAAATGCCTCAGGAGCGTATTGCCAGAGGCAAGCCGGAAACCGGTTCGATCTTCCTGGATGCATATCAGGACGGTAACAACGTTGTTATCGAAGTGCGTGATGACGGTAACGGCATTGATGTTGAACGCGTTCGCCAGAAGGCTATAGAGCGCGGAGTCATGACGGAAGAACAGGCTTATGCAGCCGATGATTCCGACATAATAAATCTGCTTTTCATGCCCAGTTTCTCGACGGCAAAACAGGTTTCTGATCTTTCGGGCCGCGGCGTCGGACTGGATGTTGTTAAGAGCAAGATAGAAGCGCTTTCCGGTGAGGTTGATGTCAAGACCAAACTGGGAGAGGGCACGACCTTTACTATCCGCCTGCCGCTGACTCTGGCTATAATCCAGGCTCTGATGGTAGTCGTAGGCGGAGAAAAGTATGCTATCGCATTAAGCGGCATACAGACTATAGAAAATATCAATCCCAAAGATGTCAAGACGGTTGAGAGCAAGGAGGTCATCAACCTTCGCGGTACCGTTATCCCTCTGCTGCGTCTTGATGAGATCCTGGGCTGCGAATCACAGCGCGATCCCGATTCGGATATGATCGTGGTCATTGCAAAGAAGGGTGATAAGCTGGCAGGTCTTGTTGTGGATGAGCTGATAGGCCAGCAGGAGATAGTCATCAAGTCCATGGGCAAGTATATCAACAAGTGTAAATTTATAAGCGGCGCCACTATTCTGGGCGACGGCGAAGTGGCACTTATAATTGATTCCAACGCGTTGATCTAAACCGGACGCGGAACTATCAGAGGCAAGGAGAAAACGACAATGGCAAATGAACTCAGCACAAATATAAATGAGATCACTCAGTATATAGTGATCCGTATAGGACAGGAGCAGTACGGCATCGATATTAAGTATATAGACAATATCGTGCGTATGCAGCAGATAACCCGTGTACCCCAGGTACCTGCTCATTTTAAGGGTGTTATCAATCTCCGTGGTGAGGTCATACCCGTTATGAGCATAAGGGTTAAGATGGGACTTGAGCCCGATGTGGAGAGCAAGGATACGCGTATCATCATCATCAAGATCGATCAGCATGAGCCTATAGGCATGATGGTGGATATGGTGAAGGAAGTTGTAAATCTTTCATCGGCAGAGATAGAGCGTGTCGGATTTGACCGCGGAGAAGACCGAAACGCCTATGCGATGGGTATAGGAAAGCATGAGACCGGACTCATCACGCTGCTGGATATTGATGCGGTATTGCAGGGACTTTGATCCCATTATTTTAAGGAGGAAGTATACCTGATGTCTGAAAAGAACGATCTGACAATCGAAGAAATGTCTGACCGGTACTTTGATGTACTGAGGGAGATAGGCAATATAGGAGCCGGCAACGCCACAACGGCTCTGTCCACTATGCTGGGATCCAGAGTAGATATGATGGTTCCCAAGGTCAGGCTGATGGAGTTTAAGGAAGTAGGAACAACGCTTGGCGGGGAGGAACAGCTGGTAGCCGGTATCTATCTCGAGGTTAAGGGAGACATACATGGCAGCATCATGTTCATCCAGAAGAAGGAATCTGCCAGAGCAATGGTGCAGAAGCTCATGGGCATGCCCAGCGCCGGAGAGGATTTTTCGGAGATGGAGCTGTCTGCTTTAAAGGAGATAGGAAATGTCATAACCGGGGCATATCTTAATTCCCTGGCGACACTTACCAATCTTACCATATATCCTTCGGTTCCTGATGTATGCATAGATATGGCGGGCGCGATACTTTCTGTGCCGGCTATACAATTTGGCGCAATATCAGATAAAATGTTACTGATACAGACAGATTTTGCGGATGATGTAGATCTTTCCGGGTACTTCATACTGGTACCGGATGAGGAGTCGGACGCAAAGATTCTTCACGCATTGGGTTTTTAGCCTGACGGTAGAGAGTTATGCCTGAAACGATTAAAGTGGGAATAGCGGACCTGAACGTATGCAGACCACCCGATATGATAACAACCATAGGACTTGGGAGCTGTGTGGGTATCGCTATCAGAGATAAAGTTAATAAAGTCGGCGGATTGGTGCATGTGATGCTTCCCAACAGTCAGGAAGTTAAGAGCAACGGAAACCTTGCCAAATTCGCTGATACCGGTATACCCGAGCTGGTAAGACGTCTGGAGATGATGGGAGCTGTCCGCAGCCGCATGGTTGCCAAGATAGCCGGAGGAGCCACAATGTTCTCCTTCCAGTCAAAATCCGATCTCATGGGTATAGGCGACCGGAATGTGGCTGCCACAAAGCTTGCGCTCAAGGCGCTTAACATTCCCATCCTGGCTGAGGATACCGGAGCAAATTACGGGCGTACGGTAACCTTTGATCCCGAGACAGGGGCGTATGAGGTAAAAGCCGTAGGGAAGCCTCTGAAGGTGATCTGATGCAGGATGTACAGCTGCCTAAAAAAAGGAATAATCTGAAGACAAAGCTCCTGCCGTCGTTGTTCATGCTGCTGGGCGGATCTGTTGCACTTGTGATCGGTCTTTTGCAGCACTTTCCGATAACGGAGCTTTTGCTTGTTGTGTTTTTTGCGCTGCTTATATTTGCGATCCTTGGCACCATCGTAAAAAGCGTTGTTGACGGTTTTAATATGAGTATGAATTATATGGATTATTTTGAAGACAACGGCGATCTGGTGGAAAAAGGAAATAAAGATGATTTTTAACTGATCTGGAGGACTCATGGACGAAGCCGGTAGAAAAAGACTTTGGGATGATTATGTAAGGCTGCAGAGCGCAGATATCAGGGAGAAGCTGATCATAGAGTATGCTCCTCTGGTTAAGCTTGTGGCCGGCCGTCTTTCCATGTATCTTGGTTATAATGTCGAATATGAAGATCTGGTCAGCTATGGTATCTTCGGACTTATCGATGCCATAGATAAATTTGATACAAGGAAGGGCATTAAATTCGAAACCTATGCTTCGCTGCGCATAAGGGGGGCGATGCTGGATCAGATACGAAAGAATGACTGGATCCCGCGCACCGTGCGTCAGCGCCAGCGCCAGATAGAAACCGCGATCAAAGATATCGAAGAGGCTACAGGCAAGCCGGCTACAGACGAAGAGATAGCGGCAGCCCTGGGGATCACGGATGATGAGCTGCTGGACTGGCAGTCCCAGCTCAAGCTTACCAATGTGGTGTCTCTTAACGAGTTTATGGAGAGCGGCAGTGAAGTGGCAGGCGATGCCAGTATGGGCGCCCACTTCATGTCACCCGAGGAAGTCATAGGCAATACCGAGCTTAAAGAAAAGCTTATGGAGTCCCTTGATTCCCTTACCGAAAAAGAACGGAGTGTTGTTTTATTCTATTATTACGAAGAGCTTACATTAAAAGAAATAGCCAATATACTTGAGGTATCAGAATCCAGGGTATCGCAGCTTCATACCAGAGCGTTGGAAAAGATGAGGTCCAAGCTTGGAGATTATGTAGGCATACTGCATAAGATCTGAAGGAACAAAAGCAATATCGTTTTTGGAGGTGAGTATGAATCCTTATTTTCAGGTTATCATAAATGACAGCGGTACTTTTCTGAAGCTGATCCCGGGGGACGGAGGTCTCCCGTCGATTCAGGAAACGATGAATTATCTGGATGCAAAAAAGGTGCCCTTCGATGTCGGAGTATTGGGAGCCTTTTTTAAACAGGGCGATCCGGAGAAACTGATACCTCTCAGCAAAAACCGCATATATGCTGTAGCGGAAGGAAGCGTGATCAGGATCAGTGAGGATAAGATGACGGCAATCGCGCGTTTTTATCCTCCGTCTACAGGTGGTAAATCCATTACCAAAGAGGACATCTACAGTGAATGTCATCTGGCAAAAGTGGTCTATGGCATTGATGACAAAGTGATAGATGATTTCCTTTCGAACAAAAAATATGCCACGGATTATGTTATCGCCAAAGGCACTCCCGTGGTTGAGGGCAGGGATGCCCGCATAGAGTATCATTTTAATACGGATAACCGTATCCGTCCCACGCTTAATGAAGACGGCACGGTTGACTTTCATAATCTGAATCTGGTCAACCACTGCACTGCAGGCATGGTTTTGGCCACACTGCATCCCGAAGTGCGCGGAACGGCAGGTACCGATGTTTTCGGTACTCCGTTAAAACCCAGGGATGTTAAACACGCAACCCTGCAGTTTGGGCTCAACATTGAACTTTCCGAAGACAAATGTACCATTACCTCAAAGGTTAACGGTCATGTGAATCTTGTCGGGGGCAAGGTTTTCGTTTCGGATGTGATGCAGGTTAACAATGTAGATAACTCTACCGGGAATATAGAGTATCAGGGAAATGTTCTGGTGGAAGGCGATGTCAATTCCAACTTCAGTGTCAAGACCAGCGGGGATGTTGAAGTGCGCGGTGTTGTGGAAGGCGCGCATATCGAA
>CADAHD010000014.1 GCA_902787595.1 uncultured Lachnospiraceae bacterium | reverse complement strand
CCACACATGTAAATAAACCACAGGATATTCCAGAATTGTTTTCTGATCCTCGGGGGGTAATAAGTAATTCTCTATCTCGCTTTTAAAGCTTTCATAACTAGTAAATTGATTATCATATATAATAAATTCAGGAGCATTTTCTATTTTTTCTTTATTTTGAATTTTTTTATCCAATTCTTGATTATTGTTGATTAATTCCTTAATGTCTTTTTTCGCAATCCCTGCTTTTTTCAAGACATTCCATATTTTATACAGAAAATCGTTTTTTAATTCGCAATTGCTATATGCTTTAAACTCATTCCCTCGCCTGTTTTTTACTTGTTTAACACCTAAATCCGCTTTGAAAAGTGCAATTAATGAATCCTCCAAATCAAGCGTTAAAGACTTGTTCATTTCTTTATGACTAAAAAAAACAGATGTAAGATTATCTCCCTCCACCCAGTCTTCTTGCCACTTATAATCCTGATCATCTGCATTGGCACTTTCTGCATGTTCGTCGATTCTTCTGACTAGATTAATCGTCTCGCCAACATAGACATATTTTTTTTCGTCTTTTGTCCAGGTATGAATATAAATAACCGGGAAATTTAACATCGTTTCCTTTTGTTCTGGTGATAATTGTTCTGATTCTTTTATCCTGCTTCTTATGTAATATCCGATGTGATCGATTTTGTCATTTGTGTAGTTTTTTTCTATATAATGAATTATACCGTTCTCCATTATTAGAGTACCTCCTTATATTTGTACTTAATTATTTCAAATTCGAAAATATACCCACTTATCTTTTATTAACCATTCTGTATTCCCAACCCCGAATTTTTAACTATCCTATATTCTCAACGAGGTTTTTTAACCATCTTGTATTCCCGACCTTTTTTACACTCTTTTGAGTGGACTAATTCTGTAAAACTCTTAATGCCCCATTATGCCATCTCATGCCTTTAACCCAAAGTGCCGAAACCCTTTGATTTCAAGCCTTTTCGAGCCACTTCGCCTTAAACCCGTGAAAGCAATACCACCGTCTCAACATGCGCCGTCTGTGCGAACATATCGCAGGCTCTGAAATGCTCGATGCCGTAACCGCCGTCGGCAAATATGCGCAGATCACGCGCAAGAGTGGCCGGATCGCAGCTGACATATACTATCCTTTCAGGAGATACCTTAAGGATCGCATCTATTGCAGGGCGTTCAAGCCCTGCACGGGGCGGATCGACTATGATCACGTCAGGATGCTCTTTTTCGTTCTTTATACGCTCCGGCAGGTATTCCTCAGCAGCAGCGCATATAAATTCAACATTATCCAGACCATTTAACTGTGCATTTTCTTTTGCATTTTCTATAGCCTCCGGAACTATCTCCAGTCCCAGCACCCTGCCGCCTTTGCCTTTTTCTCTTAAACGGTCGGCAGCTGCCAGTGTAATTGTCCCTATCCCGCAGCATATATCCCACACGTATTCGCCACCCTTAAGGTCTGCATAATCAAGAGCAGCGCCATACAGTTTATGTGTCTGCAGCGGGTTCACCTGATAAAAAGATAAAGGCGATATCCTGAACCGTATGCCCAGAAGCACATCCTCGATGTATTCCTTTCCGCCCAGCAATTCCGACCTTTTCCCAAAGATCACGTTTGTATTCTCATCATTTATATTAAGCCATACACTTGTAATATCACTCAATACTTCAAGCAGTTCTTTTAAATGCGGAAGCCTGCGTCCGGTTGATACCAGACAGACCTGCATCTGACCTGTGCCGAATGCCTTTCTGATGAATATATGTCTGATCAGACCTTTTCGACTCATTTCGTCATAGGGTTCGATCCCATATTCTTCCATCCATCCCAGAATACGTTTTAATATACCGGCATTCTCTTCGGCTCCTATCAGACAGTCTTCGCACTCTATCACCTCATGCGATCTGGCTGCAAAAAAGCCCGCATGTATGTGCCCGTCCTTACCGCTGGCCACAGGGTATACCGCTTTGTTTCTGTATCGCAGCGGATTATCCATGCCGATAATACTGTCCTTTTTATCAGACAGTTCATCTCCATCAAAGCCCCCTATACGCTTAAGGGCTTCCACTACTTTCTTCTCTTTATACTTAAGCTGTGCCTCATAGGACATATGCATGATCCTGCATCCACCGCATCTTCCAAATACCGGGCACGGAGCATTTACACGGTCCTCCGATGGCTTTATCAGCTTAACTATCCTGGCATAGCCGTAATTCTTTTTTAGTTTAGTGATCCCTGCTTCTATCTCATCTCCGGGTATAGCGCCCTTCACGAAAAAAGGAAAGCCATCGAGCTTGCCGATGCCTTCCCCTTCCGTTCCCAGATCGCTTATCTGTAACTGTATTATATCGTTTTTCTTTAATTCACTCATGTTCTTCTTATATTACTGTCCAAAAATTTATTGAATCCCAGCCAGCCATCACCTTCTGCATTTTCTATAGCTTCGGCAAATGTTTCGATCTTTGCATCCATATTATCTGCCATCGACAGTGCCAGCGCCTCGATCAATGCAGGTTTTTTGGGTGAGCCAAACTCCAGCGATCCATGATGCGCCAATATGCAATGCTCCAGATCCGACTTTAATCCGTCGGGAAAACCGGGGATCTCCCTGACCTTCTCATCCACCATCATCGCGCCCATTACCACATGGCCCAAAAGCTGTCCCTCATCAGTGTAATCATTCTGAGGAAAAGCAGAAAGCTCACGGAGTTTTCCTATATCATGCAGCAGAGCGGCGCATATCAGCAGATCCCTCTTCATGATCGGATACTGCTTGCAGCTGAAATCACATAACAGCGCAACATTCAGCGAATGTTCAAGCAGTCCGCCTATAAATCCGTGATGCACGGTTTTGGCAGCCGATGCTTTCTTAAATGTATCCGCAAAATCTTTATCTTTAAAGAACAGCTCCATCAGTTCCTTATAATAGGTATTCTCAATAGAATCGACCAGTTCAAGCAGCTGTTTATACATTTCCTCAATATTCCTGTGTGAAGACGGCATATAATCAGCCGGATCGTATTCATTTGCCTCTGCGCGGCGCGCTCTTGTAAGCCGCGCCTGTTTTGCATTGTTAAAAATGATAACGTCTCCCACTACATCAATAAAATCACCGGCTTCAAACTCTGCTATTCCCAGGCTGTTGGGATCCCATATCTTAGTGTCCAATAAACCGGTCTTATCCTGCAGCACCAGACTGTCATATGGTTTGCCTGTTTTGGTCTCTGTAGAGATCTTTGATTTGCAGAAATACACTCCCTGTATCCTGCTTCCTTCTGTAAGATCCTTGATGTACTTCATTTCATTCCTGCCTTCCTAATGTAATATCTATATCCATATTCTTATATTCCTCGCCTGTCGGGCGTGAATAGAATACTTTTACATCCGTTCCCGGCTCCACTATCTGCAGAGCGTTCATATAATCATTTACATTATTAACAAAAACCTCTCCGATCTTTGTTATGATATCTCCCTTTGCCAGGCCGGCGCTTAAAGCCGGTGAATCCATCTCCACCTGCTCTATATATACGCCCTGCGGGATGTTCAGATCCTCGGCTATCTCGGCCGATATATCACCAACATGAAGTCCCAGCCCTGCGCGGTCTTTGCCGTTTGACAGATCCTCAATAAGCTTACGTATGCTGCTTATACCGTAAGCATAGATCATGTTTTCCATTCCGGGATCGTTATGCTTCTGGCAGATGATGCCCGTTACCTGACCGCGTATATTAACTATCACTCCGCTGGCGTCCTCGCTGCCATATATATCTGTAGTCAGCAGCTGATAAGAAGCATCGCACATGGTTACCAGTCTTGACGCCGATGTTACTGCTCCGTAGCATATGGAACTTACTCCCAGCGGATTGCCTACTGCCATCACGGCATTTCCCAATATGCTGCTGGCATACGAGCTTCCCAGTATTGCTGCAGTAACATTCTCCCTGGTTGAAGGATCCATTTCCGCAAGTCTTATGCCGTATATGCCTAATCCGGTATTGCTGTCTACAGCTTTTTCACTAAGCTTTCCCCTGCTGCCGTCGGCAAACCTTACATTAATATCCTCGGCCCCTTCCAGCTTTTCGGTATCAGCCAGTATCAGCATCTCGTATCCATTTTCGCCTACTATCAGCCCCACCGTTTGATAATCGGAAGCATCGGACGAATTGATCCATTCGGTAGTCTCGGGAACCGCGGTAACCGTAACAAGACTCTTTGATACTTCCTTTGAGAGAGCATACATCTTTCTGTATAACTGTCTGTAATCCTCAAGTTCCAGCGATACCTGCTCATAAACTACCTGCGGCTTGGCTTCTTCCTTCTGTGACTCGGGCGTCGGCTCTGCCGCCTCATTCTGGCTGGTGCTTTCCTCCGCCTGGTTTGAACTGACTACCACATCTTCGTCATTAAGACTCATTTCGTTTATAGGCGTCTCAATAACAAGCTGCTCAGGATCTTCATCTTCAGGCAGCACCTGCTCATTATACAGCACTTCTTCCTCGGTCTGCTCGGGTAATTCGACGACCTTCAGCTCCATTTCCTCATCTCCGCTGAGCCATTTGCTCAATTTAGGCTCAAGGAAGAGGAAAGTCAGACATGCTACCAGACCAAATACCAGCGCCATGCCTGCTGTAAGTATAAAACGACGCAGGAGCTTCTTCCGGTTTACGGGACGCTCACGTATCTGCTCTCTGATAAAGTCATAATCACTGGCTTCTTTCTGCGTATCTCCGGCCTTGTCTTTTTCCCCGGTTTTTCCCGCATCTTTTGACAGCTCCTTGGCAGCATCTTTCGAAGCTTCTTTTCCCGCATCTTTAGAGTTATCTTTCGAAGTCTCTTTGGCTGTTTCCTTCAAAGTATCTTTAGACGCTTCTTTTTCTTTATCCGTATTTTCTTTTTTTTCTTTATCTTTTTCTTTCATTGATCGTTTCTTTCCTGCAGATCCCGGTTCAGCATATCCAGATAAGGCACCAGTATGCTTCTGTGCGGCGTGATCACATATTCCGGATCCAGTTCATCATGTCTGAAGCTCTTCCTTCCGCCGTTTTCCGCGCGCTGCCAGAATTCCCACATTTTTTCAAACTTCAGATAATACAGTTCGTCAAGCCCTGTAAAATTTATCAGCAGGAATGCCACGCCATCCTGTTTTTCAAAATCCCGCATAAATTCTATCTGATGCGGGTGTATATTCCTGAGTGTAAATGTCGTGTCTGCGCATTCCTTTGCATCAAAGCATACCGGAACACCCTGCACCACGCCTATATAATCCACTGTGCTCTTCTGGTCAAAATAAGCCAGCGTTATGCGCGAACCTTCTTTGTCTATCTCCATGGGAGTAATGGGTGTGGGTATTTTCTGGATCAGCGCCAGACCGTTCTCTCTGTATTTTTCATTGCTGCGGTTTATCATCTCCTCCAAAGTCGACCCACGCAGCCCTCTCGTATTCCATGTTCCCATAATTACAACATCTTCTTCTCTTTGACTACACGCATTATTATATCATCCGAACGCTGATATACATGCACTTCCTGCTCGTCCACTATCAGCTTTAAACCGTTTTTCGTAAATATCCGTATCTCTCCCGTAAACTTAAAACGCAGGAGTATGCCTTCTTTTTCCGACAGATCATAACGTACGGCAGGATCGGGTCTTAGTATATACGCCTGATGCGGAACAGTATGGTCCAGGAAAGTCCAGATTTTTGCAGTCATCACATCGCTGCGCCCCACAAACACGATGTAATCGTCTCCCTTATCGCTTACCTCCACTATTTCCTTCGACTCCCAGTAATGAAGGTATTTTAACTCTTCCCTTTGGGACTGCGCATTCCCCAATGCCACTTCTTCACGTGAAACCGTTCTGCGGGCTATCTGCTCTTTTGACAGCGGTCTGCGTCCTCCGCTTAATCCGCTTTCCAGCTCAGCCATTGCTTTTCTCCTCCTCTTTTACGCGAAAATGTTACCATATCAGGGGCTTTTTTACAACATCGCGTCAAGTTCAAAGGTCTTTCTCTCACCAGTCAGCGGATGATCAAATTCCAGTTTTCGGGCTATCAGACATAGTCTCTTTATTCCCTTATCCTTTGCAAAAGCTATGGCTTCTTCCGTGCCGTATCTGCTGTCGCCCAGTATCGGCGCTCCGTTCCCGGAAAGCTGCACCCTTATCTGATGATGCCTTCCGCTATGCAGGATGATCTTCAGCAGTTCGGTCTCTTCGTTTCTTTCCAGCCGCTCGTATTCCAGTACGGCTTTCTGCGCCCCCGCCGTTCCTGCCTTAACTATTCGCGAAAAATTGCCTTTATCCTTGATCAGCCAGTCCTCAAGCCGCCCCTTTTCAAGCGGCATGCTGCCGTAGACCCTGGCAATATACTCTTTATGCATCCCCCCGCCCTGCTTAACCTGCGCTGAAAGGGCGGCAGCGGAATTCTTATCTTTTGCAAACAATACCAGCCCTTCCACAGGCTGGTCCAGTCGATGCACGATGCCCAGATACGGAGCGGCGCCGTTTTTCTTTGCCAGATAATTCTTCAGCCCGCTCACCAGATCCATTTCTCCGGGTCTGGCGGTCTGTACAGCCATACCGGCTTTTTTATGGCATACTATAACCGATCTGTCCTCATAAATAATATCTACCATGCAGGCGCCTCTCCCAGAAAAACATATCCAACGCCCCAATCCGTTCCTATAATGGTCGGATATGCAGGCTTCTCTTCTATCATATCCCTGAGCTTTTTGATATGCACGGTGACCGTAGCCATATCGCCGACCACTTCTTCATCCCAGACGCGCCGGTAAAGCTCCTGTTTGGTAAAGACCTGATCGGGATGTCTCATCAGAAAGACCAGCAGCTCGTACTCCCTGCGGGTAAAGCGCTTTTCCTTACCGCGTACCCATACTCTCTTCTGTTCCAGATCAACATAGATCTCTCTGGCCTCTATATGTGGATTTTCCTTAACATCATCTATGCCATAAGACTTTCTGCGCCTCAGAGCCGCGCACACTTTAGCCGCCAGCTCCCCCGCTCTGACGGGCCTGGGAAAAACATCATCCGCTCCGGCATCCAGTACCGTTATCACATCCTGCTCCGCGGTATCTGCCATGATGATAAATATCGGAGAATTGCTCTGCTGCCTTACTGCTTCGACAGCCTGTACGGATCCTCCGTCCGTATCATCCGCATCAAGAATGATCAGGGGAAACTTTCTGACAGACAGAGCCATTACAGCAGATGCCGTATCAGGCTCGACCCTCAGTTTCAAATGGCGGTGGATAAGCCTGTCCCTTATCAGCCCCGCCATCTCTTCATCAGATGTAATAAGAAGTATTTCTGCCATACCCTGTATTATAACACGCGCCCCGCATCTGCCGCAAGGAGCGAAAAAAGGACCGCAGCCTCCCTTACTAAAACATGAGCTAATAAAAAAATATCCTACTTTTATAAAAAAATAGGATATTTCTATAAATCAGCTTAGTTCTTCTTCATCTTTGCAAGCATTTCCCTGGCCTTTTCCTTTTGAGGATTGGTAGCCTGCTTTGAATGTATGATGCCGGACACAAGTCTTCTGGCCTCCTCGATCCTGTCAAAATGCCCGCATAAAGCCGCAAGCAGAAAGTCCAGCGCTGTTTCCGTCATTCCCGCTATCGGCGGCGTCTCGCTCGACCTCGCTTTCAGGAAAAGCTCCATAGCCCTCTCCAGATGCTTTTCCTCCATCTCATTATATTTATCGTACTTCATCTTTACGGGCCTGTTGAAGCTTTCCGGATCTCCCAGTTCCTCCTTGGCGCCTCTGCAGAGCCATGCGATCTTTAATGATATCAGCGCCTTTTCGCTTTCATGCGCCTGTCTTACTTCTGCATTTAACATAGCCAGTTTAAAACGGGTGAGCGCTTCGTCATAGGTATAAAGCCTCATGGCTTCCGGTATGGGCTTATAATTCTCTGCTATGCCTTTTCGCAGCATTTCCTTATGCGGCTTTGCCAGCACTCCGTAATACCTTTTAAGCACTGCATAACCACAGTTGTTGCAATGTATCACATCATATTTGATGGTATCAATGTCGGTAAAAATAGGACGCAGATCCCAATCCTGCTTTGCCATCCTGGCCTTGCCGGTCATAACAGTAGGAACACTCAGTTTGCTGTCGCATACCGGGCAGACATAACCCTTCATAAATATATATGTACCTTCGTATCGCGCACCGGGCGCTGTTCTCCGGGGCAAGTTGCTCACAGCCATCCCATTCTCCTTATGTCAGTGATCTTCTTACAAAACAATCACTCATGCTCTGCAGCTTTCAGATCACGTAGTTCCCTGTTTATCTTCTTTAATCCTATGCTGTAAGAAATGTAGTTTCCCAGCCATATCAGTATATATATTACCGTCATTGCGCCTATCATAATAAACAATGAAAAAATGTTATCCTTCGAATACCATCGCAAAAAAAGCGCCATGATAACATACAGTCCCATAACCCCAAAATAATGGATAAGCGTGCATTTTAACAGACTCCAGCGCTCTATGCTGTATATGGCAGATCCGCCCATGCATACCGCCCCGTAGAGTCCCGTGGCAATAAGCTGCAGCAGCAGTGCCACTACGGGATTCCCGACCGTTTTTATGAATTCAGCGGTGCATATAACGACCGCCCCGTCCATACGATCGACCGGCGACATCAATGCGCTTATCACCACGCCGGCCAGAACTCCGTAGCCGAAACCTATTGACGTATAAATGATAACCCTGTGTGACAACTTCATATTTTTTACGATCTCTCATTATCTATTGTTTGATGATTTTTTTGAGTGCTTTTACACAGCTCCTGGAAGCCCATGATTTGGTCCCGTTTTCAAACTCAACTCCTATAGTTCCCGCAATATTGATATCAAAACACTTTACCTTGTATATATTGATGATCTCAGACTGAGATATCCTTATAAATCTGGTAGGATTAAGCGCTTCTTCGAGCATCGAAAGATTCTTTCTGTATACATAAGTTCCTTTTTCAGTCAATACTACTATCCTGCGGTTCTCCGTATAGGCCCTTATGATATCCCTCTGTGACAAAAACACAAGTCCGTCCGTTCCCATTGCCGGTATAGGCGGATACTCGCTTTCACTTACATTTTCGATCGCATAAATGATATCTTCAACCTGCTGGGTTTTTTCTCTGGTCAGGATCTTAACCCTTGGGTCAATACACGCCTCATCCAGAACAACCTCGATATCAACCATATTGTTCATTCGGCCGGTTTTCTCCACTTCCTAACGTATTATATTATCATATCAATAATCGGATATAACGGTCAATGGAATTTCGTATTTAACAAAGCATTCTTGCTTATTCGGTATTTATTCCTGTTTATTCTGTCAAACATAAAAAACGGATCCGATAATACAGCTCATATCGGATCCGTAAATCGTTATACTGTCACGTTTTAGCGATACGCTTAAACCAGCGGGATCGGAAATTCTTTCATGTCATCCAGTCTAAGGAACAGCGCCCCGCTTTTAATACCGTTTCTCCCCATATAGGAGCACCCGCCGTCTATGTCAATGAGATTTCCCAGCTTAAATATCTCCAGCCTGTTATAATCCTCTTCTGCCGCATACTCACAACGCACTTTTTGCACCGGCACATGACCGATTATAAAAGTATGATCATAATCCTTATAGATATTGTCGCAATGGGTAGCCCTTTCATCACGGAAAAGCGACTTCCAGACTATCTCCCATATTTCCATATACGTCAGCTCACGGCATCTTTTATTCTCAAAATGCGGATCATAATAGGAATGGGTCAGGCAGAATTTCTTTCCGCCCACTTCCAGGGTCTTTATCACATACCTGTTCCTAAGCCACGAAAGCAGGGACTTTCTGCTCTTTTCCGTCAGTTCCAGGTAATGCTGGTAGGTTACCATTCCGCCGTTAAGGAACAGCCACAGATCATAATCCTCACCTTCGCAGGCATCTTTTCCGTCAGGATCTACTGAATTGAGCATCATGTGTTCATGATTGCCTATCAGCAGATCCATATTCTTATTTCTTTTAATGCACTGCAGCAGTTTAACTCCGTCGCTGCCCCTGTCTATCACATCTCCTATGACATACAGCATATCGTCTTCACTAAACCCGATCTCTTTCAGGCCTTTTTTGAAAAGTTTATACTGTCCGTGCAGGTCCGAAACCACATATGTTGCCATGCTTTATTCTGATCTTCCTTTCATTATAACTGTTTAGCGGCTTCATGGCAGCATCCGGGCTTAATCCTCATAGAAGCTTACATCACCATCGCTTACATTAAATGCTTCAAATTCAGTCATATAATAATCGCCGAAGATATCGTCTATGCAGAAAGCATACAGATAATCACCGTCATCCATAACACTATAATTGATCTGTACGGTTCCCTTTACGGTGAAATCATTGCCGTGATAGAAAAATTCGTCATCAGGGTCTCCCTCTACCTCAAAAGCATAATACAGGGGAGTGATCACATCACCGTTCTGCAGCTTATAAATATCTCTTGCAGCCATACCGTTTTCATCAATGCCGTCCCATGTGCCGTCAACCGTTACGGTACCATCGTAGAACTGGCGGATACGCAGGTTGGTCTCTTCACCGTTAAGCCTGATCGGAGAGGTATAAACGATATATTCATCGGTGACATCTACTATATAAGTAGCCAGATTCTGTCCGTCGGAAAGAGAGAGCCAGTATCCGTCGAAGTTATCGCAGAATACGCCTTCTTCCCAGTCGGCATTGATATCATAGGTCTCTCCCAGCTCTATGCAGTCCTCTCCGTCCTCGGAAAGCTGATAAACATAAGCATATACATCTGACGCATAGTAAAGACCGTCCTCATCAAGAGCGAACCAGAAATCACCTTCCTCATCCAGCTCAGGCTCTACTTCAAAAGTAATAAGAGAGCTTTCACCGGTCTGTTCAAAGGAATCGATATAATTCCAGTAATCGTCGTCATCTTCTTCCTCGCCCCAGTACCACTCGTCATCATCATCGAACCAGCTGCTATCATCATAGGAAGAGAAATTACCTACGCTGCCCTGTCCCTGTCTGTCGACAAAGGAAAGGTAATAAGGACTTACGCAAACCTCGGAGAATATCCCCAATTCGTTAGAACCCTGAATGCAGAGAGGATAATACAGCGCAAGACCTCCGGCATTCTTATGATCCCTTCCGCTGATCTTATATACCACAGCATCATCCAGTGCCTTGATAACGCTCTTTGCATTGGAAGAATAATCGCTGCAGGCGTTTACCATTCCTGCCAGGTCAACCATATTGGTATAACCTTCCGATTTATTATTACCGCCGAAATTATCTGCGCCTTCGATCCCGCGGACAATTCCTGCCAGAGATGCAGCATCGTTTCCCGCATCATATATATCCTTGGAAAAATCATTAAATGCAGTCAGCACATCATCTATTGCGGTAAGGTCTATAACCGCAAGAGTTGCCTCATCTTCGGAATCTATCTCTTCACACATTTCATAGAAGGAATCGCATACTACCTTGCCCAGAGCAGCTCCGTCATCGCAGCCGTCGGCGATGCACTCGCCCATTGCCTCGTAATTCCAGCCGTATCCGGGTTCGATCTCTTCGGATCCGTACATATAGCTTGCGTAAGGCGCCAGTACATTGGCTGCTTCAAGGGTTCCCATGAGGCAGGCATCAAAACCTATAAAATCAAAAGGAGCCGTCAGCTTATCGGAAACAGAATTCAAAGCCGAATCTATATCCCTCAGTGAAAGCGAATCATCTCCGTACAGCTCATCAAAGCATACGCCGTTCAGGCTTCCGCTGCCGTGATCCCAGAATATCAGTCCCATATGCTCTGCAGGATGTTCCGTCAGCGACCAGGAAAGGAAATCCGTAAGCGTCGACTTATCTCCCATGCTTGCGCGTTTTCCGGACCATTCAAGATTGGCATCTCCGTCCTCGATCACATATCTTTCAAGCTGTGAAGGGTCCACCATATCGTTATCCCAGTCGGCGGTACCACCGGTCTGTACAATATAACGCACATTTCCGCCTGTGGTTCCGTCCATCATCTCCTGCATATCCATGGTAGCCATGCCGCCACCACCGGACTCCAGATTAGTTCCGCACAGATACACAAGTATGGTCCAGTCACCGCCATCGCCCATACGCTTGTTTCCCAGGTTCAAACGGTTAATGGTCATCTTACCGCTGCTGCGGTTAACCGAAAGCTGTGTTGCCAGATCGGATTCATGATCCTTTTTAGCAACCGTTTCCGCCGGGGCAGGATCCTTTTCTTCCTTTTCTTCCTTTATGTCGGTTTCCTCTTCGACAGTCACTTCTTCCTCGTCCCACTCATCGTCCGCGCAGGCGCACAGGCTTAACGCCGAAAGAAGGGCTGCTGCCCTGATCATCCATTTTTTCATTCTCTCCTCCTCTCTCAACTCCCTAAAACAGAAAAAAGCGGCAGAAAATGCGCTCTGCCGCTCAATACTATACTACTTTTCCTGCTGTCTTACAAGTTTTACTTACTGCAGAGCGTTATAGATCTCATCTGCCTCTGCCTCGGTAAGGCGGCCTGCTGCGTAAACGGTGCCTTCATCATCTACAAGATAGATGTCGTCGCCGTCCTCGTAGTAACCAAGCTGAGTCTGACCAACAGTTACCAGAAGATACTCGGTACCGTCATCCAGAGTAGCGTTCTCTACAACATACTCAGCGATTGCTTCGTTGGTGCCGTCGTTAACATAAGCAACATCTCCTGCTGCGCCCTCGTAGAAAGCGATCATGAAGTCGCTGCCGTTTCCGTTGTTAGCATAGAAACCGTCAACGAAAGTGATCTCTGCAGCTTCCTCAGCATCCTCAACCACTTCCTCAGCTACTTCTTCAGCATCCTCAGCAACGTCTTCTGCAACATCCTCAGCTACTTCCTCAGCATCCTCAACTACTTCGTCTGCAGCTGCCTCTACGGTGTCTACAGTCTCAACTGCGCTGTCTTCGCCGCATCCTGCCAGAACTGCTGCGCTCATCGCTCCTGCAAGTACCAGTGCTAAAAATTTCTTTTTCATAATTCTTTCCTCCCTTTTGGAAAACTTTTTCATCTGACGTGAGGAATTATAGCACCGGTATTTTTGTACATCAATGTTAATAATACATAAAATAATTGTTAAATTAGCCCAAATAATTGTGTATGTTCACAGATTAGCTATATTTTGTTCATATTTTGTTTACATTTTGTGTATGCTACTTTCAAATATATCTTACAACTTATCCGGAACATCATAATTATAGCCTGCAGGATTCACATGTATCATAACATGTTTGACATCCGGATAATCCTTTTCTATGCGGTCATGCAGGCGCTCGGCTATATCATGCGCTTCCTGAAGCAGCATATTGCCATCCAGATTGATCTCCATCTCAACATATATCCTTTCACCGAATTTCCTGGTACGTATATGATCGATGCCTATTTCCCTGCTTTCTTCCGATGCGAAGCGCCCTACCAGTTCCTTAAGATCGTTCTCAAACTGCTCATCACACGAGGTATCGAGCATCTTATCAACAGCATCCCTGAAAATGCCTGCTGCCACCACTATGATCATAATGCTGATCACCAGACCCGCTATAAGATCGAACATCGGGAAACCGTGTCTGGCGCCGATTATGCCTATCAGCGCGCCTATGGAAGAAAGGGCGTCAGAACGATGATGCCATGCGTCTGCCTTAAACGCTCCGGACTTGAGCTTTTTGGCATAAAACATGGTATACCAGAACATGGCTTCCTTGACCGCTATGGACGCCACCGCCGCAACAATGGGCAGAAAGCCGGGGAGGCTCATCTCCTTATAGCTGCCGTCTGCAATGCTCCTGATACAGTTTATGCCTATGCCGGCGCCGGTCGCAAAAAGAATAAAGGCCAGGAGCAGCGAAGCCACGCACTCCAGCCTTTCATGACCGTAAGGATGCTCTTTATCAGCCTTTTTCTTTGAAAGCAAAACGCCTATGAATGCTATCAGTGTTGCAAAAACATCCGAAAGCGTATGAACGCTGTCGGAAAGCATTGCCGTCGAATGTCCTATCACCCCGGCGACCAGCTTGAATACTGCGAGAAAAACGTTTCCCAGAACGCCCACCACAGCCATTTTGATCGTTGCCTGTTTTTTATATTCTTCGTCTGTCATAATGCATCATCTAGCCGTATATGCGGCTGCTGCCTCCGCCTGTCCCGACGGACATGCAGCCCTCTTCCGTTTTTTATCCTAAGCCGTTATCTCTTCACCGACTACCGCTCCCATGCTTCCGCTGCCGATAAAGAAACGCCCCTTTTTCCTGCTGTCTCCTTCAATGCTGTTTACTTCGCCAAAGAGATGTTTATCGTCATTAAGTTTTTCCCAGCTGCCGCCCTCATCGGCGCTGCGGTAAAAACCATACTCTCCGTTTATTACGCCGCTGATATACAGCATCTTTTCGCCGCCGATATATTTTTCGTCCTTTATGCCCAGACCGCAGCGGTATACGATATCCCCCTCTTCAGCGCATCTGTCCAGCGCACCTTTTGAGAGGACTACGATACACGTATGGGAATTCTTAATATGTTCCTCTATCGTTTCTTTATAATTTCCCGCTGTGTGATCATCGACATCAAGATAAATATTGTCATAGCGGTTCGTGGCCCGGAGTCCGTCGCAGATCATCCTCGCCATGATATCGCCGTTTATCCTTCTGTAACTGATGAAAATATTATGAGCCATGGTTCCCGCCATTCTGAAACTGTCACCGGGTCAGTCCTTTTTTACGGTTTTGATCCCCTTTTCCTTCGCCGCATCTATCAGGTCGTCCACATCATCCTTTGATCCCTTCTGGACAATGTAGTGGATCTCATCCCCTTCTTTCAGGCCTGTAAATAGATCCTCCAGGCTGTACTTCTGATTCTGGAAAAGATACCCGTCCTCATTGACTGTGACCTCGATCACTTTTACAGTAACTTCCGCTGCTGTTTCAGCAGATGTTTCGACGGCTGTCTTTTCAGCGGACGCTGATGTTTCCTGTGCGGCCGTGCCCGCAGCCGCTTCACTTTCTGCGGCCGCCCGTCCTGATACGACCTGTCCGCCAGGGAGCAGTCCTGCTCCGTTTCCAAAACCACCGAACCCAAATCTCCCCGCCAGCGCCAGGAGGATCACGACCAGGGCTGCAAGCGGACCTGCAGGCTTCTTTCTGTTCGGTTGTCTTGTGGTATCTTCAGAAATTCCAGGTTTGTTCAATGTTTCACTCATGGTTTTTCTTCCTCCTGTCCTGTGGCTTTCTTCCTGCTTCTTATGGATGTGTTCGTGGATGAATAATAAAAATGATCGTAGCCGTACTCGCTGCGGAGTGAGTCCAGGATATGACTGATCTTATCGTACGCCTCACTGGAGCGGCTGCTTCTGGAACTGTAAACGAAGTCGCACATGATAACAGAATCTTTTCTGATCCCGCCTGATGTCATCCAGCCGATCAGTTTTTCCGGGGTGATGTCGTCAGATCTGTAATCCTCACCGTCCTCCTCTTCCGTAACAAGACACTCCCCGATCACTTTCTGATCAAGGACCGCCTTCAGAGTCATCGGGATCTTTGCAGTGTCTGCTTCTGTCAGAATGAGCTTCAGGTTATTGCCGCTGTTAAAAGCGACGATCTCATCTGCCTCCTGAGAGGTGACCTGATCCACGATCCGGATGTTATGTTCCAAACGTTCCTGCAGTTCAGTATTCTCTTTGATCAGATCGTCATACCGCGCCTTACTTTTCTTTGCCTCTTCTGTTTTCTCCCGTGCCTCCGCCTCAGCGAGAGCGATCTGGGCTGCAGCTTCCGCCTTCGCATCATCCGCCGCCGTCTGGGCATTCTTCACATCAAAACGGCTGAACAGGATAAAGAAGAACAGGAGAAGCATTACAACATCCAGAAGCGAAGTAAAGTCGAGAATGAGATCTTTCTTTTTATCTCTTCTCATCATTCTGCTCTCCGTTCCGGATCGTCTTCACAAGTCCGGCTTCGCTCTGGGTCACCCGGCTGATCAGACAGTCCTCCCGGGCGACGATGGTCTGCAGCTCCGCCTTTTTCCCGTCCTTTTCCAGCAGTCTCATCGCAAAGTCAAGATCCGGGCCTTCCAGTTCATACCCGTCATCCTGTTTGCCGACC
>CADAHD010000013.1 GCA_902787595.1 uncultured Lachnospiraceae bacterium | reverse complement strand
AGAACCTTATGATAATAGAAAATAAAGGGCCGGTCAATAGACGAATTATTAAAAAAAGCACATCAAAGCCCTTTATTCTTATATATATTGGTGATAGAATGAAACCGTCGCAGAGGGGCGATGTTTTTTAGGGGGACAGGAGTTATGAAAAACAACAAAGGGTTTTCGCTGGTGGAATTGATAATCGTTATTGCCATTATGGCAATCCTGGTCGGTATTTTAGCGCCTCAGCTGCTCAAGTACATTGAAAAGTCAAAAGTTTCTGCTGATACCCAGCAATGTGATACTATCCGTTCTGCTATACTATATGCATTGGCTGATCCGAATGTTTTAAGCGCGGATGATAAGAGTAAGGATTGGATAAAAGAGTTTACAAATCCCGGGGAAGATATACTCCTTTATTCAGGAGCTTATGGAGGAGACTGGTTAAATTGTGAGTTTGTGCGATCAGTAACAGAGACGCTGGGATATAATCCATGGGTTACAGCGAATACTGCACAGGGTTTTAAATCCACTCCGGCAAGCGGCGGCATAGGTCTTGCTCCTTGTGCAAAGGTCAGCGATAACGGAAATAATTTTGCTGTTTATCTTGCCTGGAGCGATCGTACAGGCCATAAAGACGGAGAAAACTTTAACGGAGATTATGATGAGCTGGAAGATTCAAAAGTTATTTTTGTAAAATAGTATAAGCATGTGTTTACAGACATTTCTCCCGGCGGCTTGTTAAAAGCCGCCGGTTTTGTTAGTGCAGTTGTATATATGCAGCTGCTTACATCTGATTAACGCAGCCTAAGAATATGGGCAGACCGGTTTCGTTATCTATTATTCCGTAGATGAAAGGACGGTCCAGGATAACATATATGTATTCTATGGGCTCAGCCACTGCAGTGCAGCCGTCGGTCATTTCTATTGCTGTGGCGGCAGCAGCTCTGGTACCTTTACGGTCCACCTCGATATGCGTTTTATGGATCACACTGTTAATGCAGACAGGATGGGGATCGCCGTTTTGTTTGCTCAGCATATTGTTGAAATCGGCAAGCTCCGGATCGAAGGCGTCGGTCATTCCCATTGACTGTAAGATAGCGCTCATCTCCACATTGTAATCAAATGTGAATTCAGGGATTTCAACCACAACATTGCCGTTTTTCTTATATCTTATTGCATCTGAAATATCAGCATTGCTGTCGGCGAGATCTTTTATATAGTCGTCCAGATCAATACCTTCCCCGGGCAGGAGGCCCATGAATGAGTACTGGCCACCCTTATAATCGCGAAGGAAGCCTGTGCCTCCGTTTAGTTCAAAGTAGTGGGATTCTCCGCTGTGTAACATGGTTACTTTGCTGATGCTTCCGTCTGCATTGGTAAAATCCATATCATCATAGATCTGTCTATCTTCATATTCATTCAGCCATTCAGCTTCGAATGCCAGAGCATTTATGATATACATCCGTGCTTCATCGGATATTTTATCGAGTATATTAGGGATCATGCCGCGGGTCTCATGATCTACCCAGCCGTTGATATCATTTAATGTAGTGTCGTTAAAAGGGGCTTTCCATACCTGGGCGTAGTACCATGAAGAGGCTTTGGAAGCAAACTCAGGAATAAGCTCGTAGATGCCTTCATCTTTTAACCATATGGAGTTGGCTACGTTCCAGTCAACATCCGGAGCATTCTTCATGCGCGTGGAAAGGTCATAGAGCAGCGGGCTCATCTCGTCGATGGCAGTTCCTCCGCCTACAACCGCTTCGATCTGGGAGAGGGTATTTCCGCCGGCTCCGCTTTCTGCCATGCCGAAGGCCAGTTCTACGGATACAGGAGATATGCAGACGTTTTGATCGGCGCCTGCTGCGGCTGCGGTATTTGCAAAAAGCTTTGTGCCGGCTATGGAGAGCGCAGAGATCTGTTCGTTATTTATCTCTGATCCAGGTGCGCTCAGAGTTGAAATGTTTTTAGTCAGTTCTTTCGATGCTTCGCTGTGATTAAAGGGTATGTTGACCTCCCTTTGTGTGGGGCTCTCCTGTACCGGCTCTTTGTCGGCACAGGCGCTGAGCGTTATTGCGGTAAGAAGCGTTAAAGCTATTGTTCTCTTTTTCATGGTATTTTTCCTCCCTGTCGTTTTATGTATGAACGATATGAGATATACGAACAGAAAAAGAAGATTTATGGTTTTTTGAGAATTTTATAAATAAATCCGTTATTTTAAATTACCCCCATTTGGCGGTAGTGGTCGTGCAAAGGAGTATGCTATGATGTCACATAAGCTGATAAAAGCTTGTCAAATGCCGTAAAAAAGTGTTAAATAACGAAGGAGTCGGGGATATGCCATACAAGGTGGTCATAGCGGACAAAGTAGATCTGATACGCGATATATTTGAGAATGCTCTGGAGCAGTCGGAAGCTTATGAGCTGGAGGCTTCGTTTTCCAAACCGGCTCAGGCGGTGGCTTATCTGGCAGCTAACAATGCAGATATAGCAGTCATTAACCTGGTACCCGGCGCGGGCATTAACGGGCTGGAGGCTGCAGGGAAGATAAAGGAGCTTAAGCCTGAGGTGAAGATCATTATCACGGCGTCGCTGCCGAATGCAGAAGACGTAGAACAGGCGCGCAGTATCGGAGTAGAAGGCTTATGGACAGTGCAGGCGGATGAGAAAGCATTTCTGGATGTGATGTGCAGGATCATGGCGGGCGAGAAAGTATATCCGTGATAATAACGGAAGTTTCACCGATGTGTAAAATGAAAAGAAAATTATGAAGGCTACGTGATCCCGCAGGTGGTTATAGATTCTGAAGGCAACTGTTTTATGGTCTTCCCCGGTGACAACGGGCGGTGTACGGATGATTATCAAAAGGTTCTGGACGGATGGGTGCATTATAATAAAAAAGGCCAGCATGTGGTATATGACGATGACGGTAACATTGTGGCCGAGTATTATTAAGAGAGCGTCAGAAGTATCAATAACATGTCTCAGATCAAAAAATGGTACAAATGGGTGATATACATTTGGGGGCTTGCCGTCCTATAATCAAAGTTGCAGTATGGCAACAATCAATCTGATAGGAGGGCAGAAATGAAAAAACAAACACTACGATGGATCAGCCGTATCATGGCAGTGATCCTGCTGCTGGTCACGCTTCCTTTGCCGGAATTTAAAGTTAATGCGGCAGAGGAATACGGGATCTGGATAGGATCCGAACAGTTTACTTCCGATCATCTGGAGATTTTAGATGGTAAGGGAGGAAAGGCAACGTATGATCATGAAAAGAAGCTGATCACCTTTGATAATTTTAATGGTACTAAGGTATATGAGGAAACAAATGGCGGAAGGTATCTGCTGTATGTCGGAGACGGTCCGCTTACGGATGATCCGATAATAACACTGACAGGAAAAGCGAGTTTCAGTTCGTCTTTTTCTAATGTTATGGGGATAGCCTCAAATATTGACATTTTTGATGTACAGATCGACCAAAACGCGGACATCAGTATCACTACGGGTAATTCAGCTGTGTGGCTGCCAAGGGGAGTCCTTGAGGTTAAGGGAAAGCTGACAGCCAATCTGGTGCTGCAGTCGGACGAAGAGACCGCTGCCATATATGCAGATTCCGTGATAGTAGATAACGTGGGAAGTCTGGATGTTACTCTGAAAAACAAAAATGCAGCAGCCGACGGAGGCAAATGCAGCGGTATAAGATGCAAAAACAGCATAGAGAATAATGGCAGGCTGAATATAATGCAGAGCGCGGACGACGGACCTGTCAGCAGCGGGCTGTATGTGGAGAATACAGATCCCGAGATCACGGCTATCTCGCTGGATGGGGACGTGAATGTATATGTTTACGGCGAACACAGCGTTGCGATAGGAAATGAAGATGGCAAATGCGGAAATGTTACTATAGGCGGCAAGGTAGCAGCATATGGTGGGCTGTATGCATTTTTTATAGATCATGGTCTGAGAGTTGTACCATATCTGGAGGAGCCGCCTTATATCAAAGAACCGGAAGATGGCATTATTTCCTCTGATGGAAAGACTGTATTCAATGCTGAAGGAGATATAGCGCCATTTGTCGTCTTTCAGGCGCCGGAGCATTACGGGATCTGGGTCGGTGAAACTGAGGTGACGGCGGGCAATCGTAAAGATATCCCGGGCGTCGTGGGGGGAAAAGCTTCTTACGATCCCCAAACGTCAACGCTTAAGTTTGAGGGGGATGTAACGGGAGTTACCGGCGTTCATAACAATGCCCTGATCGAGACCACAGGAGCTCTTAATATCGAGGGAAATGCAAAACTGGAAAATACGGAAGCAGCTGTCGGCATAAGGCTTTCGGATGATATGACCGGTATGCTGACTATTTACGGTGAGCTTGAGATCGGTGTTAAGAGTTCTGGGATCCAGGCTTCTAAAAAGGATCTGGTGATAAATGGAAAACTTAAAGTAAGCGCCGGAACGGATGCGCTTGATTATCCTGTAAACTGCAGGAATCTGCGTGTGAACGAGGATGCTGTCTTAGAAGCAGAGATCGGTGGAAACAACCTGTATGGAATATTTGTGAATGGCAGTGCGGTTATAGAGGGCGGCAGTCTGTCTGTTTCAGGCGCTTCATTAGCGGCGTTGATAGTTACGAATGGTGATATGACGATCAACAATGGCAGACTGGAAGCTTTGAATACTGCAGACAAAGGCTTGTCCGGTATACAGGTAGGCGGAAAGTTTACGGTAAAAGACAGTAATGTAAATAGCAGCAATGCAGGAAACAATACTTCGTCAAGCGGTATTTTCTGTAATAGTGATATTTTTTCGGGTAACAGTATAATCGCCGCAGGAAGTCCGGCTATAGGTATCAGGAGTAATGGCGGTTTATACGCTGCTGATTCGGATATATATGCTGCCGGAACAGCGGCAAAAGGAATTACCTGTAAATATATAGAAATGAGTTCCGGAAAACTTGAAGCTGAAGGCGGCGAGCAGGCTATCGATTCAGTGGATGGCTTTGATTTAAAGACCGGAGTTGACATCGCTGAGCCTTCAGGCGGAAAGATCTCAGGCAGGACTATCGTGGAAGCGGACGGCTCCACTCCGGCAAAGCATGTGCTGATAGATGGCGGGACATATTACCGCGTGTGGGTCGATGGCAGACAGGTCAGCGATAAAAACGCTGATGATATCTTCCCGGATAATGACAAGATCGATGTATGCTACGATGCCTTACACAAGACTCTGATCTTTAAAGGTGACTCGACACTTAAAAACGTATGTTTTGATGCTGACCTTAATTCGGCGTGTATTTATGCTGATCAGGATCTTACTATTAACGGAAAAGTTAATATTTCAGATGAATTAAGTCCGAAATACGGGATCTATGTAAAGGGCGATAATACACTGACTCTGGCAGAAGCCCAGATAGCATTACCGTTTGCGCATCCTGAGGCGGCCATCAGTGTGGCTGCCGGAAAGCTTAATGTCTTTGAGAGCAGAATAGATGCAAATGCAGCTATCGTTGCGGGAAAGATGAATCTGGACGGAAGCTGCATCAGCCTGAAAGATATGGGACAGGTAAAGGATGCGGTATTGGAAGTATACGGTGACGTTCATGAAGACAATGGAAGCCTGATAGAAGTGAACTCTGTTAAAGATAACGGATGGGGAGTCAATATTTCCGGCGCTTTATCTGTTTATTCTGATTCTTCCATGGTCATTGATAAGAGCGGAAATTCAGGCTTTGCGCTTTCTGTGCAGGATGAACTGGATCTTGATGGCGGCAGCGTAGAGATACGCGGAAGCGGAAACGAAGTATACGGCCTGGATCAGACAGAGATATATATTGATGGCGGCAGCCTTGATATCGAGCTGACCGGCAGGGATTGTATCGCAGCTGACTGCAGCGGTAAGGATATCGGTATCTTTGACGGAAAACTGAATGCCATTGCAAACGGCAGCGGCAGCAGGGGCATCGTGGCAGATAAAATGAAACTGGACGGCGGAAGGGTATCGATCGAGAGTTATGGTACGGCCCTGGAAGCGGAAATACTGCAGATGAAGAGCGGAAAGCTGAGCGCAGAGAGCACGAAGGATAACGGGCAGGCAATCCTGCTTCAAAACAACGGTTTTGAGCTTTCGGATGAGGTAGGTATCATCGAACCGGAAGACGGCGATATCGATATGCCCGGAACAACAGTTATAAAGAAGGATGGCAGCGTTGCGTCTAAGGTGGTCCTGGCGGCGGAAAGACATTATGATACGGAGGAAGCCATCTGGAATCTTTTTGCATCGCCTTCTGCGGAATTTGATATCGCAGCGCTCAGCAGCAGCGGTGAGATCGAAAATACCAATGCAAAGTCGGCAAAGTATTATGATGCAAAGCTTAAAGGAAGTACCATAACGGTATCGATAAAGAACGGCGCAGACCGTAAAAAGGCTGTTAAGGCTGCCAATTCGGTACTGGAGTTTAACCTGGGTGAAGGCGGTACTGTTGAATATGCGCTGCCGGTGGTTTATGCAAAACCGAAGCTTAAGCTTACTACAAGCTCTGCACTGATCAAGAAAGGCGTGGATAACCGGATCGATACGGAGATCCTGTACAGGACGGATTACGGTACTTATGAAACATTTGCGCTTTTTGGAGCGACGATCAAATACGGAGATGTACCGGTTTCTCCGGTCGGCTATGGTGGAAAAATCGAATTCAAACTTTCAGACGCAGTAAAGGGGGCGAAGCTATCGATAATGAGGGAAGGCTGGGATTGCCCCGTCGAGCTGAAATTTACCGTAAAGACGACCACTAAGGATATATTGAGCGCAAATATGGATGTCGGAAAAGCGCTGCTTCTTAACAAAAATCTGATCGATCAGGTATATATGGGCGGAATGTTGCTGAACGGGCAAAATGTACCGGCTTCATCTCTGGAGATCATCAAAGGTTCCGAAGTGGCCGAGATCGACTCAAGCGGAAGACTTATTGTCAGGGCTCAGTCTGACACAAAACCCGGAAATTATACCGTAACTGTCCGTCATAAGGATAGCAAAGCAGTTTTCAATGCAAAGGTAAAGCTGAGCGATAAGGCTTTGGATAAGTCGATAGGCCTGAAGGTAGTGCATAAATATGATGTGGTGACCGGAGATGCAATGGTGCTGAGCATGGTATTTAAGGATGCTAAGTTTAACATCTACGGATTCGATGTTGAGTGCGACAGGGCAATCGCGGATGCAGGTATGGATCCGTTTGGAAATCTCTATGTATTCTTCAAGCAGGGAAACGGATTGAATGCGAAGAACCTGAATATCGGTAATATGAAGTTTATACTGCATTATGCAGGCGGTGATATCGTTATCAATTTAAAGAATGTGAAGGCTCAGAAGACGACACCGAAGTTGAGAACGGCTGCAGTAAATATTTATACCGAGGCAGGCGGAGCGGTAAAGGGCAGTGTAAATATCGTGAGCTCATATACAGGCACCAGCGGAAGGACATGGCTACTTATTCCCGGAGATGTTAAGCTGAGCAATGCCAAAGGCGCGGAATTTGAAGTAAATATTCTTGATCGTACAGAAATAAACATTAAATCTCTTTCGGGCAAGAGCGGCAGTGTGAAAGTAACGATGGTCTTTGACGGCGGCATAGAAAAGAGTGTGAAGATCAGAGTTAAAAAAGCAAAGAAATAACAGACAGCTGGACAGAGTTTAAACAGACCGCCGGGTGAAAGCCCGGCGGTTTTTAATGATCAAAAATCTCTCTGACTTATGGGTTTTTGGTGCTTTGCGCACAAAACCGGCGGTCTGGCTGCAGGATCTTTTATTGAATCCCGTAATTCGAATTCTGCTTTTAACCAGGCGGCACCGAAGTCTTCTTTATTATCGCAGACTATGGGCTCGCCGAAAACGATCCTTGTAGGGAATTCGGGAGAGACCTGCTCGCTGTATACGGGGATTATGGCGGCACCTGCTTTATTAGCCATATAATGCACTCCGGACGCCACATCTTCGGGTGTCGTTATTTCTATATCGGCAATGGTCTGCTGGACAAAGACGGTTACTGCGCTGACTGATGAAGATTCTAAATGATCTATGCATTTGCGCAATACACTTATGCCGCTGGCATTATCTTTCCTTACCAGTCCCACTATGGAAAAAAGCTTTTCTATGAATTCATTCAGGTGCGGATTGGTGATCCAGTCGCTCTTGGCTACCACCAGCATATTGGGGATGATGGTACCGAAGAGAAGTCCGTCAAACTCAGTAACATGGTTGGGGACCAGAACATATTTTCCGTGCGCGAGATCACCCATATTGATCAGTTCTATGTTAAAGATACGGCGTGAAGCTTCAAAAAAATCAGCGCGGTTCCAGGGATCCAGGCCCATGGCGGCAGTCATTTTGAATATCTGCTCCAGTATCGTTGCAGCCTGTGTTGTGGTGTAACTGTCAACGCCGCCGTATTCTCTGATCATGGCTATAAGTTTTGAACGGTCAATATCATGTGTTTCAGGCATTTTTTTACATCCTTTCATTATATAGCAAACGCAATGATCTGTTGCGCTTTCTACAGCTTTACAGATTTTACTCTTTTTTTTATGTATATGCAATCATGCCGGATCTTTTTTGTGTTTGCATTTTGAGCTGCTGATGGCGGCGGAAAGTATCAAAAAATACATTTTACGGTGGTAAACAAAAACACGTTGTAGTATAATTTATTGTGCGTCCGTTTGTGGGACGCATACAGATTTTTTCCCGGAATGGAGTTAAAAAATGTCCGCTGTAGACAGATTTTTGGATTATGTCGCTTATGATACCGGATCGCGCAGTGATATTGACAGGTATCCCTCTACTCAGGGGCAGCGAGAGCTCCTGGATCATTTAAGAGACCAGCTGATTAAAATGGGTGTGCCGGATGTCCGTCAGGATAAGGAATATGGCTGTGTTTATGCCAGTTTGCCGTCCAATTGTCTTGAAAGGGTCATTCCTGCAATAGGTTTTATCGCGCATGTGGATACTTCGGAAGCCATGAGCGGTAAGGATATCAAAGCGCGCATTATAGAGGATTACGATGGAGCGGATATAGTGCTGAATGAAGAACTGGGGATAGTTACCCGGATCAGCGACTTTCCCGAGATGGCTGATATGAAGGGGAAGACGGTCATTGTTACTGACGGTACCACGCTGCTTGGATCGGATGACAAGTCCGGCGTTACAGAGATCATGGAGACCGTTAAGTACTTTTTGGAGCATCCCGATGAAAAACACGGTACGGTCTGCATCGCTTTTACTGCAGAGGAAGAGACAGGCAGGGGCGTAGATCATTTTGATATTCAGGGCTTTGGAGCTCATTATGCATATACGGTGGATGGCGGCAGGCTGGGGGATATATCGGCCGAGACCTTTAATGCGGCATCGGCTTCACTTACTGCTCACGGGCGCAGTGTTCATCCGGGTGAAGGGTACGGAAGGCTTATCAATGCGCTCCAGCTTTTGATGGATCTGCATGATAAACTGCCGCATAATGAACGGCCGGAGAATACCAGAGACAGAGAGGGCTTTTTCCATCTTACGGATATGAGCGGCGATGTTGAAACGGCAAAGTCCGAATATATAATCAGGGATCATGATGAAAAGCTCTTTGAGCAGAAAAAGACGCTGTTTGTGAATGCGGTTGATGAGATAAATAAGCGATATGGCATGGAAGTGCTGAGCCTTGAGATGAATGATCAGTATTATAACATGAAAAGCAGGCTTGATCTTCATCCCGAAGTGATGGAGAAGGCTCTTTTGGCCATGAAAAAATGCGGAGTCGAACCTGAGGTCACGCCCATACGCGGCGGCACCGACGGGTCAAGGCTCAGTTTTATGGGGCTGCCCTGTCCCAATATCTGTACGGGTGGAGGCAACTTCCACGGAAAGCATGAATATCTATGTGTGGATGAAATGATGGCTACAATTGAGATATTAAAGCAGATCATCAGAGAATGGGCGGCCTGAGGAGGGGGTATGAGCATATTATTTGCGGATTACAAAAAAGCTGAAGAAGAAGCTAAAGCTAAGACGCAGGCAGAGGCAGAGGCTAAGAAGAAGGCCGAAGAAGAAAAAAGACGTAAAATAGAAGAAGCGCGTAAAAAGGCTGAAGAAGAAGCACGAAAGAAAGCCGAAGCAGAAGCACGCAAGAAAGCTGAAGAAGAAGCGCGAAAGAAAGCTGAAGAGGAAGCACGCAAGAAAGCTGAAGAGGAAGCACGAAAGAAAGCCGAAGAAGAAGCGCGAAGGAAAGCCGAAGAAGAGGCACGAAAGAAGGCCGAAGAAGAAGCGCGAAAGAAGGCCGAAGAAGAGGCACGAAAGAAGGCCGAAGAAGAAGCGCGCAAGAAGGCCGAAGAGGAAGCGCGAAAGAAGGCTGAAGAGGAAGCGCGAAAGAAGGCTGAAGAGGAAGCGCGAAAGAAGGCTGAAGAGGAAGCACGAAAGAAGGCCGAAGAAGAAGCACGAAAGAAAGCCGAAGAAGAAGCACGAAAGAAAGCCGAAGAAGAAGCACGAAAGAAAGCCGAAGAAGAAGCGCGCAAGAAGGCCGAGGAAGAAGCACGAAAGAAGGCCGAAGAAGAAGCGCGAAAGAAGGCTGAAGAGGAAGCACGAAAGAAGGCTGAAGAGGAAGCACGAAAGAAGGCCGAAGAAGAAGCGCGCAGGAAGGTCGAAAAGGCTGAAATAGAAAAGATGATGGCTGAAGCCGAAAAACTGGAAGAGAAGGCTGATCCGGAAAAAGCGGTTGAGGCATATCTTGCGGTCCTTGTGAAGACTGATGCGTTCAAGGATCCGGAGCTTTTGTTAAAATCCTACCGCGGACTGGCCAGAGCAGGATACAGGCTTAATGTATTTTATACCGAAAAGGCGGCTGAGCTTTACATAGAGGCCATGGAAGCAGCAGAGGCGGAAGATACGCAGAAGGATGAGAAGCTGCGCAAACAGGCTGATGAATTTGCACAGAAGGCAAAACAGGCTCTCATGGCGTCACAGAGATATGATAAGAAGATGCGCCAGGGGAAGCAGTCGGCGATTTGACACTTATATACCGCTTGTGTTAAACTCGCATGGATATACATAAAGGGAGGGATGAGTTATGGACGGAAGCAACGGATTTAATCCGAATCCTGATCAGCAAAATCAGTTTGGGCAGTCTCAGCAGCCGCAGAATGGTCTGCCTAATTATAACGATCAGCAGGGCGGATATAATCAGGATCCTTTTGCACAGAATAATTTTCAGCAGGGCTACGGACAGCAGAATAATTACCAGCAGGGATATGGCCAGCAAAATACATATCAGCAGGGATATGGCCAGCAGATGGGATATCAGGGACAGTATAATAACGGCGGCTATCAGCAGGGATATGATCCTCAGTATAACCAGCAGCCTTCTACTCCCGGCTTTTCGATAGCATCCCTGATCACGGGCATACTTTCTCTGTTACTGGTATGCTGCCTTAACAAATGGGATCTGGCTCTTGCGATACCGGCAATAGTGCTGGGGATAATAGGTCTCAAAAAAGAACCTAACGGCAAGGGAATGGCGATCGCAGGTATTGTTTTGGCGGTTATAGCTTTGATCATTCTGATAGTTCTGATCATCATGATCATGACTCTTTATAATCGTATGGTCAGTCTGGGCGCCGGCGGATTCAGGCAGATGATGGAAGATATCCTCAGGCAGGCCATGACTGAAAATTGAACAGCGAAGGATTGAAAAAGGAAGAAATTGGTATAAAGGGGCGGCTTGTGTATGCCGCCCTTTATTTTATTGCTTTTTGTTTTTTTATATGTTTTTTACATGTTGAACTGCCGGAAAATCTGGTATCACCGTGTTTGTTCAGACTGCTCACAGGCTTTTACTGTCCCGGCTGTTATGGCACGCGCGCATTAAGGATGCTGCTGCACGGGCGGGGGATAATAAGCTTTATCTATCATCCGGCGCTGCCTTATATGGCTTTTCAGGCCTGGGTCTATGGCCTTTCATTAGCAGTAAACAGGATCAGCCGGGGAAAACTTCCGCGCGTGCGCATCAGAACCTGGCATTTTTATCTGCTGATCGCGCTTATCATCATTAACTGGATAGTAAAGAATATACTGCTGGCTGCTTTTGGACTGACTCCTGAATTACTGGTGGAAAACATTTTGTGAATAAGCTATAATGTTAAATCGGAGCGCGCAATAAGGGGCGTTCTTTGAACATTACAGTTGAAGAAAGATATATGTATGGAGGAGATCAATCATGGCAAGTGAAATAAGAGACATAAACTTAGCGCCTTCAGGCGCGATGAAGATAGCCTGGGTTAAGGATCATTGCGATCTGCTGCGCACCCTTGAAGCAGAATTCACCAAAACCAAACCGTTTGAAGGAAAGAAGATAGCTCTTTCCGTGCATCTTGAGGCAAAGACGGCTTATCTCTGCAAGGTGCTGAAAGCAGGCGGAGCGCAGATGTTCGTTACGGGCTCTAATCCTTTATCTACTCAGGATGATGTGGCGGCAGCGCTGGTTGCTGACGGGCTGGAAGTACATGCATGGCACGGCTGCACCGCAGAAGAATATGATGCGCATATCAGAGCGGTCCTTTCTGTAGGCCCCAATATCATAATCGATGACGGCGGCGACCTGGTGCACATGATGCATACGGAGTTTAAGGATCTGATAGCAGGTGTGACCGGTGGCTGTGAAGAAACTACTACGGGCATTATACGCCTTGAGGCAATGAACAGAGAGGGCAAGCTTTTATTCCCCATGGTGAAAGTCAATAATGCCCAGTGCAAGCATTTCTTTGATAACCGTTACGGTACCGGGCAGTCTGTATGGGACGGCATCAACCGCACTACCAATCTGATAGTGGCCGGGAAGACAGTCGTGGTCGCAGGCTATGGCTGGTGCGGCAAAGGTGTGGCTATGCGCGCAAAGGGACTGGGAGCAAAGGTCATAGTTACAGAGATCGACCCGGTCAAGGCTATCGAAGCAGTTATGGACGGTTTTGAGGTTATGCCTATGAAGGCGGCAGCAGCAAAGGGTGATTTCTTTGTAACTGTTACAGGCTGCGATAAGGTTATAGATGAAGAAGATTTTGTCGAAATGAAGGATGGCGCCATCCTCTGCAATGCGGGACATTTTGACTGTGAGATAGATATGGCAGGGCTCAGAAAGATGGCGGTAAGCAGCGCTGAACTGCGAAACAACATCATGGGATATACTTTGCCTAACGGGCGCACACTTGCCGTGCTGGGAGAGGGACGCCTGGTAAATCTTGCCTGCGGAGATGGTCATCCCGCAGAGATCATGGATATGAGTTTTGCGATCCAGGCGCTTTCGGCTAAATATCTTGTGGAACATGGCGCGGAATTAAAGGAAAAGCTCATTGACGTTCCCGAAGCGGTTGATCGTGAAGTGGCTGTCAAGAAGCTGGCCTTCCTAGGCAAAGAGATCGACGTGCTTACACCTGAGCAGGAGAGATACCTTAATTCCTCCAACCTTTAAAGGCTTGGAAGGAAGCGCGCCTCGCAGTCATCCTGAGCGCGCCTCACAGTCATCCTGAGCGCAGCGAAGGATCTTGACAGAACTGAATTCTGCCAAAGAACTATAATCATAATAAAAAGGAGCATTATGCTATGAACATACTGATCAAAGACATCCTTGCAGTCCTTCCCGGTGAACCGGAGGCGGAGGTAAAACGTACCGACGTGTATATTAAGGATACCGTGATCGCCTCTGTAGGAACCGAACCGGAAGGCTTTGTCCCCGATAAGATCATAGACGGCGATGAGAGACTGCTGATCCCCGGACTTATCAACGCCCATACACATTCGTATATGGCCTTTATGCGTAATGTGGCTGACGATCTTTCGTTTATGGACTGGCTGTTTGGCAGGGTTGATCCCATCGAGCAGAAGATGACTGATGAAGATGCATACTGGGGCGCAAATCTGGCGATACTTGAGATGATGAAAAGCGGTACTACCTGTTTTAATGATATGCAGATGAATATCATGCAGACTACCCGCGCCGTAAAGGAAAGCGGGATGAGAGCGGTGATAAGCCGCGGCCTGGTAGGCAGCGGAAATGATGAGGCCGGTTCGAGCCGTTTGAAGCAGGCGTATGAAGAAAGGGACGCTTTTAAGGATTGCGACAGGCTTACTTTCCGTTTGGGACCCCATGCGCCATATACCTGCGATGAAGCATTCCTTCGCATCGTGGCAGAGGAAGCAAAAAAGAATGATATGGGCATCCATATGCATTTATCCGAGAGCAGGACTGAGATAGAAAACTGCCAAAAGACCTATGGCTGCAGTCCGATAGAGCTGGCAGAGCGCTGCGGGCTGTTTGAACGTCCGTTTATCGCTGCGCATTGTGTTCAGATAGATGAAAAAGACATGGATATACTGGCAAAGCATAATGTAAGCGTTGTGACTAATCCTGCCAGCAATATGAAGCTGGGCAATGGTTTTGCGCCTGTGCCGGAAATGACGGAGAAGGGCATCAATGTATGCCTGGGCACGGACGGCGCAGCAAGTAACAATTCGCTTAATCTGATACATGAGATGAGCCTGCTTGCATTGATCCATAAGGGGACTCATTTAAGTCCTCAGTGCGTGAGTGCGCAGGAAGTCTTCAGGATGGCTACGATAAACGGTGCCAGGGCTCTGTCGCTGGATAAGATATGCGGGTCCATAGAAGCCGGCAAGAAAGCCGATCTGGTGATCATGGATCTGAAACGTCCGTCAATGTGGCCTAAGAATAATCCTGTGGCAGCGCTTTCTTATTCGGCAAACGGATTTGAGACCGATACCGTGATCATAGACGGCAGGATAACGATGGAAGGCGGAAGAGCGCTGACTCTGGATGAAGAGAGGATATATTACGAAACAGAAAAGATAATGGAACGCATAGGATAGTGAGAGTATCCCCGCCGCAAGGCGGAATAAAGCAATAAAAAAAGCCCCGCCGTTTGGCGGGGCTGAATTTTTATTTAACCAACAACTTTCTTTACTGCCTCGATAACACGATCGGCCTGGAAAGGCTTTACGATGAAATCCTTGGCTCCGGACTGAATGGCTTCGATAACCATTGCCTGCTGACCCATAGCGGAGCACATGATAACCTTTGCGCCGCCGTCGTTAGCCTTGATGTCTTTTAATGCCTGTATTCCGTCTTTCTCGGGCATTGTAATATCCATAAGCACCAGATCCGGCTTGAGCTCGGTATATTTGGAAACAGCTACGACACCGTTTTCTGCTTCACCGGCTACTTCATATCCGTTCTTGGTAAGTATATCCTTGATCATCATACGCATAAATGCTGCGTCATCAACAACAAGTATCCTGGCCATGTTATATACTCCTTAAATAATTAGTTTTTGCGCAAAACACTATTGATATACTACAACAAAAAATGCTATTTGGCAAGCTTTTTATTTTGTACTGTGGTATAATACAGACAGATAAAGAACACGAAAAGAAAGGAGGCCGACTATGAAAGATAAACAGATAATCACTATCGGAAGAGAGCTTGGAAGCGGCGGCAGGGAAATCGGGAAACGCCTGGCTAAAGAGCTGAACATGCCTTATTATGACAAGGAGCTTCTTGCAGCGGCGGCGAAAAAGAGCGGCTACAGTGAGGCGGTATTTGAGATGCATGATGAGAAGCCGACCAATAGTTTTCTTTATTCGCTGGCTATGGGGATCAACAATTACGGTCTGTCTTATCAGAGACCTCTCGTGCTGGATCTTTACCTTGCACAGTTCGATACCATGCGAAAGCTTGCGCAGGAAGGGGGCGGAGTTTTCATCGGACGCTGCGCGGATCATGTCTTTTCGGATATGCCTGATGTTCTGAACGTTTTCATACACGCCGATATGGATTTCAGGGCGGGGCGTGTCATGGAATGGGATAAGATAAGCCGTGAGAAAGCAGTTGCGATCTGCAAAAGAGGTGATAAGGACCGCGCCGCATACTACAATTATTATTCGGATCATGACTGGGGGGACAGCCGTTTTTACGATATCACGATAAATACCGGAAAGCTTGGTATCGATAAGGCTGTGGAGCTTATCAAGTCCTGTGTATAAATTCAAATTTTTTTGAAATAAAAATGCCTCTTTAGACATTATCCCATCAGGAGGATGGAAAAGAAGATGCTAGACAGGGCGCTGAAGCGCGTGGCAAACGGGCATGCTGATGCCCTGGAGACAATTTATAAGCAGACATCTTCTGCTGTGTACGCATATATTCTTTCGATCGTAAAGAATGCCGAGGACGCTGAAGACATACTTCAGGATACATACGTTAAGGTTTACCTGAATGCTTCGCAGTATACGAGTCAGGGAAAGCCCATGGCATGGATACTTACAATAGCCCGCAATCTTTCGTTAATGAAACTGAGGGCAGGAAAAAGATATACCGATATCCCGGAGTACGAATGGGATGCCATAGTGGATGAATCGGCGCGTTTTAACACAGAAGACAGAATGGTGCTGGAAGCGGCTGTAGCGGGCGTGAGTGAGGAAGAAAGCCAGATTGTCATGCTGCATGCTGTGGCAGGCCTCAAACACCGGGAGATCGCCGATATGCTGGACATGCCGCTGGCAACGGTCCTGTCCAAGTATAACAGGGCACTCAAGAAGATGAGGCGCATCATTGAAGGGGAATGAGAAAAGGGGAAAAAGGATGACTAACAGGGAATTGGAAGAAAAGCTCCGGCGCGCAGCCGGCAAAGTCACTCCGGATGTTATGGACAGGGTCTATGAACGCATTGAGGCCGGCCGTGAGAACGATGCCATCGTTCCTATGGATCTGAGCGGCAGAAAGCACAGACGCGTTTCGGTATGGATACCGCTTCTGGCTTCGGCGGCAGCCCTTATGCTGGTCCTGAATGTGGGCATGTTCATATATTATCATGGCGGCAAAGGCGGAGACGTTGTGCAGCTTGATCCCGCAGGACATAGCGGAGTAAGCGAGGGCGGAGCGCTTCTGATAGATCGCATAGTGGAGATCGATCCCGAGTATACGCCTGAAGAGCTGGCAGCCTACAGTATCGATCAGCTCGACACCATACTTCTGGTTGCCAAGAACAGGCAGGAATCCAGACAGGAGAGCGCGGCTGCTCAGACCGGAGAGGTGGATATCGAAGTTACAGATCCGCTTCCCGAAACCGAGGAACCCGTGGCTGTGCAGGAGGGCAATGCGGATGCGCTGGTAGCTACCGTTGATCCTGCGGGAGAACTGCTGACAGGCAGCGGTGAAGAGACGGTATCTGAGAATATCGCTTCTGCGGATCCGATAGATGACGATCCCCAGCCTAACAGAGGAGATGAGGAGATCTATGACAATATCAAGCTGACGGATGAGAGCGCTTATGCGGCAGTTCTTAAGGACGCGGGCGTGGCAAAGGAAGATGTCCTGTCACACAGCATAAGCAGCGTTACACATACCACCTACGGCGTTTTATATACAATAGATTTCAGTACCGGCAGTTTTGCATATCACTACCGCATAACAGAAGACGGCACCATGCTCGCAGCTGGGCGTGAGATAATAGAGAATGAAACAGAAAGTGATAAGGAGGTAAAATAATGGCAGCATTTCCTACACCGCATATTAACGCTACACCTGAGGATTTTGCAAAGACCGTGCTGATGCCGGGTGATCCGTTGAGATCAAAGTTCATTGCAGAGAATTTCCTTACGGATGCAAAGCTCATCAATAATGTGAGAGGCGTACAGGGCTATACGGGCACCTATGACGGACACAGGGTGAGTGTTATGGCCAGCGGAATGGGTATCCCTTCGATAGGCATATACAGCTACGAACTGTACAATTTCTTTGGCGTGGAGAATATCATCCGCATCGGATCCACAGGATCCATCAACATGAATGTTAAGGTAAGGGATCTGGTATTTGCTATGGGAGCTTCCACCAATTCCAATTACGCAAGGCAGTTTGAACTGCCCGGCACATTTGCCCCTATAGCGGATTATGGACTGTTAAAGACGGCTATAGAAAAAGCGGATGAAGTGGGCGCACGCTATCATGTGGGCAATATCCTTTCTTCGGATACTTTTTACGATGCTCAGGAGGATGCGAATGAGCGCTGGATAAAGATGGGAGTCCTCTGTATAGAGATGGAGACGGCCGGACTTTATATGAACGCTGCAAAGGCCGGAAAGAAGGCTCTGGGCATGTTTACGGTATCTGATCATATACTGAGCGGTGAAGCGCTTTCTGCCGAAGAGAGACAGAATAGCTTTACCCAGATGATGGAAGTGGCGCTTAAGACTGCAGCAGCGCTTGACAGCTGATCATTATGTTTTGATCTTGGGGGACATATTGACGAAGAAACTTTGTAATTAGTAGATTTCTTACACTAAAACCCTTGTATTTTGTGGCCGTCTTAGGTATAATCACTATATGTGCTTATGACGGCCTTTTTGATTGGCTAAAGGATTCCTTCAATTTTGGAACACGGAGGTTACGTTTTTTTATGAAAGAACTCATGCTGATGTATCACCCTGTAAAGAAAGAGGTACGATTCTGCGGCAGGTTCAAAGGTGAATTTGTGGAAATACCTTATGAAGAATGCCCGCGCCTGCAGAAATACGGACCCGGGACGGAATTTCTTCTTCAGAATCAGGGCAGCCGTTTCTTTGACGATATATGGGAACAGTTCAATAAAGATAATGTCAACATAACCTTTAAGGGTACCAAGATCGATTATGAGGATCTGCAGAAGAAGGTCCAGGATTATAATGATACGAAGGGCAAGCAGATATTTAAGGTAGCTGATTATGTGGAGCTGCCCAGCGTTTCGGAAATATACGACCAGATCCTTGAATTTTGCGATGAGACAATAGAACGTTTCGAGAAGGAGCTTAAGAGCAACGAAACAAAGCAGATGTTCCACAAGCGCCGTGTTCAGTTTGAGGAGCGTAAGGAAGCACTTAATAATAACGAAGTAAATCTTTGCCTGGTAGGAACATATTCGGCAGGCAAGTCAACCTTTATAAATGCGATCATAGGAAAGCGTATCCTTCCCGAGAGCATCAATTCCGAAACGGCTAAGATGTTCAAGATCCGTAATGAGAGCAGGCCCAGGGTTTCTTTTGCAGTACACACTACCAGGGAATCATGGCCGGATTTCGTGCAGGTTGTCTGGAATGATGCCATAGGCCAGTTTGAAGTACA
>CADAHD010000012.1 GCA_902787595.1 uncultured Lachnospiraceae bacterium | reverse complement strand
TTTGCTCGTCAGGTCGTAGAATACGCGGTTGACGCCTTTCACTTCGTTGACGATGCGGCGCATCGCGGTCTGCAAGACGGTGAAAGGGATGTCGGCGCATTCGGCGGTCATGAAATCGCTGGTGATCACGGCGCGCAGGGCTACCGCGTAATCGTAGGTGCGGAAGTCACCCATGACTCCTACGGAACGCATGTTGGTAAGAGCTGCAAAGTACTGGGACGGCATCCAGGGCGGATCGATACGGGGCGCATCCTTTGTGGATATGCCGGCGTTTTTGTATACCTGTCCGGCGGCGTTCTCCCGGCGCCATGCTTCTGCTGCCTTTGCGATCTCCTCGCGATAGATGGCATCCGCATCCTGCACTATACGCACTTTTTCCTCAGTCACTTCACCAACGATACGTACGCCCAGTCCGGGACCGGGGAAAGGCTGGCGATATACCAGATGATCGGGAATACCCAGTTCCAGACCTGCCCTTCTCACCTCATCCTTAAACAGCATTCGAAGCGGTTCTATTATCTCCTTAAAATCAACTACCGAAGGAAGGCCTCCGACATTGTGATGGCTCTTGATCACAGCGGAATTTCCCAGACCGCTTTCTATCACATCGGGATAAATAGTTCCCTGCACCAGATAATCCACCGCTCCGATCTTTTTAGCTTCTTCTTCAAAGATGCGGATGAACTCCTCGCCGATGATCTTTCGTTTGCGTTCCGGCTCTTCCACGCCTTTAAGCTTTTCATAATAACGCTCCGCTGCATTCACGCGGATGAAATTAAGCTCATAGTCACCCTTGGGTCCGAAGATCGCTTCCACTTCGTCCCCCTCATTCTTACGCAGCAGACCGTGATCTACGAATACACAGGTAAGCTGCTTTCCTACAGCCTTGGAAAGCAGGACCGCTGCCACAGAGGAATCCACGCCGCCTGATAGCGCACAGAGCACCTTGCCGCTTCCGATCTTTTCACGAAGGGACTTGATGCTGTTCTCCACAAATGACCCCATCTGCCAGTCGCCCTTGCAGCCGCATACATCCAGTGCAAAATGACGCAGCATCTTCATGCCTTCGCGGGTATGCATAACTTCGGGATGGAACTGGGTAGCATAGATCTTCTTCTCTGCATTTTCCATTGCCGCTACAGGGCAAACCGGGGTATGTCCCGTTATACGGTAGCCTGCGGGAGGCTCGGCGATATAATCGGTATGGCTCATCCATACGACCGTGGTATCCTCCACGTCACTAAAGAGCACGGAGCTGCGGTCTATTTCCACTTCGGTATGACCATATTCACTTACAGGCGCTGTCTCCACTTTACCTCCGGCCATATACGCTATCAGCTGCGAGCCGTAGCAGATGCCCAGTATGGGGATCCCCAGATCAAGTATAGCCGGATCGTAATGAGGCGAAGTCTCATCATACACGCTGTTGGGTCCACCCGTAAAAATGATGCCGCTGGGTCGCATTGCTTTAAGCTCCTCCATCGGCATCGTATATGGCTTTACCTCACAATAAACATTGCATTCCCTGATACGTCTTGCGATCAGCTGGTTATACTGACCGCCAAAATCAAGTACTATGATCTTCTCCATTATTGTTCTCCTTAAAGAATTTAGTTCTGTGGAAATATGTAGTTCTGTCAGGATCCTTCGTCGCTGCGCTCCTCAGGATGACTTTTTCTTTAATCCCGGAAGGGTTTTGACCCAGGCTATCTGTTCATCGCTGTAGCGGAAGCGTTTCTGCTTGACTTCATCTACGCCGCCGTCCTGCATGCATCCCGCATACATACGGAAAAGCCCACCACGTTTGAATGCTCCGTGCAGCAGCTTTCTCTTCTTTTCCTCATCTTCGACCAGCACTACATGTGAAGCGAATTTCTCGACAAGAGCTTTCTCATTATCGCTCTTTTTGTTGCCAAGATAATATCTGCACATTGCCTCTTCGGAAAGGTCGAAATCAAGATGATAACGTTTTACGAAATCCTTTGTTATCCTCTCCTCGTAGTTCACGGATATCTTTAATGTCTTATAAAGATCCTTTGCCGGCGGAAGACATTCTGAAGGAATATAAAACGCCAGGCAGAACAATATCTTGGATGTAAAGAATACCTGGCGGGAAGCAAATACCTCTTCCGTTACCCTCTTGACCAGCGCTGTATCCTTATATTTTACGCGGTGATAATAGCTCTTTACATTTCTTATCATGCCGGTGATGAATTCCTTGTCGTCATTAAGCATCACCTGCTCAAAGATCAATAAAATATCCTCCGGCTCCGAGGCCTCTACAAACAACCTGTTAAGCTCACGATCCCTGCAGATAACATGAAAGAGATCTTTTCCGTATCCATAAGCAACCATGAAAAACGCTGCGATATTCCTGCGTTTTTCACTGCATTCATTTACCCACTTTTCCGCCACATCAAGCGCGGGCCTGTATTCTGCCGGAACTTCAAAAGACGTATAGGTCTGCATCTTGAGCTCGGTAGGCACTGATGAGGCAGCGATGCTGTCTATCAGCTCTTTTATGCCTTCCTGATCTTTATAAGCAAATCCCTTATGCTCTGTATAAACGCGCGAAAGCAGACTGAAAAGCTTCTTATCATATCCTTCCGTAGCCAGATGCTCCGCTATCTTAAGAAGCTCGATCGGCGTTAAACGCGATGCTATCTTTCTGATCTGATAGGTACCGGGTACCATGGGATCCGAATTCTGTTCATCGGTCTGTACATTTGTGATCTTTTCATCTGCCATAAGATTTACCTCTTTAATGATCCTTTAGACCTGCGTCCTCAGAATAATATGGGTACTTAACGCGTGATCTGCTCCGATCAGGCGATCACCTTGGGGAGCACATCGCTCACCCTGTCATGGATCACCAGATCCGCGTAACGGTCCGTAAAATGCTCTTCCTTGGTTATCAATACCACACGGTCAGATTTATAATCTTCGGTACAGAACTTGACCATGTTGTCGTACATATTGGTTCCCAGCACCAGTATCAGATCCGCTTCCTCACAGGCGTTTACCGCCTCTGTCATCAGATCGTTATGGATGGTCTCTCCAAACAGCAGCACGCCGGGACGGATAGCAGATTTGCATTCATCGCACAGCGGCACGCCCTTCTGCGCCTTTATGTATTCCAGCGTGAACTCTTTTCCGCATTCGCTGCAGTGATTATGATTTACGTTTCCATGAAGCTCAACCACATCGGTAAGCCCCACCTCGTTATGAAGATCATAATAACTCTGGGTGATGATCTTAAGTATCTTGCCCCTTTTCTGCAGCCGCTTCAGATCCTGATAAAGTCCGGCCGGCTTCAGTTCTACGCCCAATATCTCTCTTTTGTAAAAATCAAAAAACTTATCTCTGCGCGCGCTGTAATAACCAACGCTCATCATCTCATCAGGTGATTTATGATATATCTCCTCAATACGATAACATTCACGCGATGACCAGATATTCTCGCCGCCGCTCTCGATTATGGCTCCGACGCCGAGCATAACAACTATGCGCGACGATTCGTCGATCATCTCCCTGACTTTCCTGATAGCTTCGCTTTGATCAGCCATACTCCCCTCCGTTACATGCAGGTATTTATCCTGCTCTTTTATCGTCTTGCGTTGCGTCCCTCCGCATATCCGTAATTGATGAAATGCATGTAATACTGTTTCCAGTCATTTCCATAAGCATTTCTTAAATCTGCATAATTGTTTTTATAAGCTATAGGGCTGAAATTCTCGCAGCCCTGTCTGCCTTCTGCCATACCGCTGCTAACAAAATGCTGCAGCGCTCCCGCAGGATTATTTGCATACAGCACTCTCATATCCGGATAACGGTTGATATAGTATGCAAAATCATAAACCTTGGAATAGTCGACGCCCTTATTTACTATGGCCTGCTTTGCGGACCAGCTGGGAGCCACTCCGGAATTCGCTGCGGAGAATGAATACACCGTACACTTAGCGGCGTTGGTCGTATACCAGACTATCTTTCCGTTAAAGAGTATGGGCTGGCAGTCGGATAAGCAGCCTGTCATCGAATAGGTCTGACTGGTGAGCTGGCCGGAGCCGTTAACAAACACCCAGTTGACTGTCTCCGATTCGGCATAGCCGTTACGGTTCTCCCATATAACAACGAACTGGTCGCGGTTAAGCTTTACAACATAGGGCGTCATCGCCGATTGCATATCACCGTACGCATAGCCCGTAGCATAAGCTATCCTTACCTCGTCCGTATAATAGCTGTCCTTGGGCACGGTAGCTATGAAGATGTTCCTGTTGGGCGAACTGCCGTCATAAGGGTCAGTCACACCAAATACCAGCCTGTACTGTGAGGACACTTCGTATCCGCCTATGCTGGTACCCGGAGTCTCTGCGCCGTATGAACCTCTTAACTGAAGAGCATCCGCGCTGTAGCACCATGAGATGAACTCGCCGCCTGCGGGCGCAGTATATTTGCCCACTTCCACTGCATGAGGGCTGCCAAGGCAGTGATCCGCCGTGCTTACCGTTCCGTCGCTGGCATCGATAAATGTTGCGGCGCTGTTTTCGTAGGCGCCGTATGCGGGCCCGCTGACATCGCTCTGCAGCTGTATAAGCGTGTTGCTGCTGTTACGCGCAGCCATAGTCATAACCGCCTGCTGCCCGCCGTAAGTCATATGCCCCATGCGCACATAAACGGTATCGCCATATTCGGAAAAATCTGTATTGCAGCCGTAAAAAGGATATGTGGTATTGCCGCCGTAAACGGATACCGATCCCAGCCGGTTCCAGGCCTTGTCAAAACGCACCAGCCTTAAGACCTCCAGGCCGTCGTCATGTCCCGGATTGTCACGGCCGAATATCACGTAGTTGTATACCGAACCGCCCCAGAAACCGCCAAATATCGGCAGCTCCATACCAATAAAGGACTGTCCCAGAAGCGTAAGTCCCGAGTTATAGGTCTCTATCAGGATTATATCGCCCATGTTTTCCACACGGCTGAAGGTGGCGTTGCCGTTATCTACAACATAACAGTTGGCAACGCGCTTGCGGCCGGTGTAGTCATTATCATGTATATTATTGGTCACTATGCTCTTTCCGTTGACCTTGGAAGCTGCTCCCGCAATGATGGGCGCAGCCGCCAGAACCGTCAACAGTACAAGAAGCGGCGCCAGTATTTTTTTGATACGCTTCTTTTTCATGTCTTATCCCTCCGTGGATAATGCACATTCCATTGTAACATATTCTACAGAAAAAAGATAGTTTTCACTTTTTTGGCTTACTGTACATTAACCGTAACCGTAAGAGCCTTACCGTTTATCTTTGTGGTGATCTTTGTCTTTCCGCTTCCTATAGCATGGATCACTCCGCACTCATCAACATAAGCCACGGAGTTCTTGCTGCTCTTATAAACCACGGGCTGATATACGGCATAGCCTTTATCCTGTGAAAATCTGATGGGAACAGTATCCCCGGCCTTGACATTGCAGGTATATGTATAATCATTCTTGCCCCTGCTCAGTCCGTCTTCATTTTCAAGCTTGGGATTCTCTACATACACTCTGGTCACGTAGGTAAAGCCTGCGCCGGCGATATTGTTGGGATTATAGATGCAGCTGATAACAGCAACGCCGGTATTCACTGCAACTACCTTACCCTTGGCGTCCACTGTGGCTACCGAAGGATCACTGCTTTCCCATCTGCCCTGTGCGCTCTTTACAGAGGTGAACTTGAGTGTTTTATTCTTACCTTTTGCAATATACTGTATCTGCTCTACAGGCTCGCTGACCGTAACCGTAATGTTCCTGCCGTTTGCCGAAAGCTTTGTGGTGCCGCAGCCTATTGCCGTGATCTTTCCTGCTGCAGTAATACTTACCACTTTGTTAGCAAATACGGGTTTGCCGGGCGTTCCTATATTGCTCATCTTCTGACCGTCTGCAGTCCATTCACCCTTGATCTTTGTAGCTACGCTCTGCATGGGAGCAAGGGTCAGCTTTGTAGTATAAACATCAACTTTGGTCTTCTCCGTATCAACAACCTTAACCTTGCAGCTGTACGCTTTTCCGTTTACGGTAGCCGTGATGGTCGCGCTGCCCTTTGCGATGCCGAATACCGCGCCGCCGTTTACTACAGCTACCGAAGGCGCAGAACTTGTCCAGGCAACTTCATACTCTTCGTTAAGTCCGCTCAGATCTATTTCGATCTTTTCCGCCTTGCCGGCCTGAACAGTAAGTGTCTTCGCTATGGAAGGCTGTACAACATAAACTATGCGGTAATCATCTTCATTTTCGGCATTGTAGATAAGTGTGCCATAGCTGTCTGCCTTCTTTGCGGTAAGCAGGCCCTTCTTTGAGATGTTGACCACAGAAGGATCGGAGCTCTCCCAGCTGCCTCTTAACTGGAACTTCTGGCCCTTTACCATATAGACGTCGATCTCATTCATATCCGGAACGGGATCGAATGCCGATACATGCTCATCTTCCGCAAATCTTGCATCCAGTATCAGATCCGAATAAACAGGACTGGTGGGATTCCATGCGTTGCCGGTCATTCGGTCTACCCAGCCTAAGAAGCCTTCGCCTACATCCTCGGGAAGTATATCCGCACACTTGCCTTTTTCCACTTCCACTGACGAATAGAACATTCCGCCCACATAGAAGCTTACTGTAAACATCTCCTTCTCAACAGGCTCTACGGGATCAACGGGATCTTCATTGCTTATTCTGACATAAACATCGCAGAATTCATATACATCACCGCATGTAATGTATATAACCGCATAGCCGTTTGATACAGCGGTGATCACGCCCTGATCGTCAACCGTTGCAACACTCTCATCGGTGCTTTCAAAACTAAGCACAGGATCTTCGATCACAAGTCCGTTCTGATCTTCAACATAAACTTTTAACTGCTTTTTGCCTCCTTTAGCAGTCAGTCTTACAACCAAAGGATCTACGCTGATATAATCCGGATATGAAGGCTCTTCATCAGATACCAGCTTGACCAGGACTTCGCATTCTGCCTTGAGTTCTCCGCAGCTTGCGGTGATCACTGCTTTTCCTTCGCCTGCAGCGGTAACCTTTCCGTTAACTACGGTAACCACTGCGGTATCGGAACTCTTCCAGCTTACTTCTGCATCTTCATCTTCTTCTCCTGCAGCATCATATACGCATGCCTGCAGATACTGTGATATTTCAAGCTTTTTAAAGGAGATCTTTGTTGCGGAAAGTTCTATAGCAGAAAGATCCTCTACCTCTATCTCATATGCGGAAACATCGCTTGCTTCAAAACCGTCCGCAAATGCACGGAGCTTTAAGATTACTGTCTTGCCTGCCATTTCCTTTGTTATGGCAAATTTGCCGTTAAGCAATGCAGACTCTTCTGTGGGATCGCTGCCGTCAGTGGTATAGCGTATCTCTGCTCCGGCGCTCTCGCACTTAACACCGATCTCCATTCCTGCCTTATAATTAGTTTCTGCATTAACTGAAGCTACAGGCTTTGCAAGCTTTGTAAGTGTTACCTTAACCTTGCATTCTGCGGATACCTCACCGCTCTTTACGGTGATCACTGCATCGCCTGCTGAAACGGATCTTACTGCGCCCGTCTTGCTGACAGTAACTATGTTCTCATCGCTGCTCTCAAAGCTTAACGCCGGCTTTGATATGATCAGACCATACTGGTCCGTAACCGTAACATTGATCTGAGCGGTCTTTCCTATGCCGTTTAACTCAAGTTCTTCGGGTTCGATGATGATATTGGTGGAAACAGAAGGATCACGTTCTTCCATGGTTACCACCACTACATCACACTTTGCGGAATGGCTGCCGCTGCTAGCTGTGATAACAGCATTTCCGGAAGCAACTGCGGTAACTACGCCCTTATCCACTGTTGCAACATTTTCATCCGAGCTGCTCCAGCTGATGACTGCGTTGCTGCTTACGTTTCCGGATGCATCATATACCAGGGCTGTGAGCTTTTCGCTGGCTCCTGCCTCGGTAAAGGAAATAATGCTCTTTGAAAGAACCAGCTTTGAAAGATCCTCTACCGAATAATCAATGCTCACTAAATCGCTGGCTTCATAATAATCAGCAAATGCGCGGAGCTTTAAGGTAAAGGTCCTGCCTGCAAGCTCCCTGCCTATCTTTATGCTTCCGTCAGCCAAAGCGGATACTTTTGTGGGTTCGCTGCCGTCAAGAGTATAGCGTATCTTTGCATCAGTGCTGCTGCATGCAACATTGATCACATCGCCGATAGAAAAGACAGTGCCTTCCTCAGCATCAACGGTGGGCGCTGCAACTTTGGATATCTCAACGTTTACCTCGCACTGCGCCGAATACTTTCCGCTGGCAGCCGTGATAACGGTCTTTCCCTTGCCGGCTGCGGTAACAACTCCGTCATTTACGGTTGCGACGCTTTCATCTTCACTGGTCCAGCTTACTGTTGCGGAAGTATCAACTTTTCCGTCATAGGTATATACGGTCGCATTAAGCCTGGTAGCCGGATGTTCCGAAGTAAGGTTAATGGTCGTAACAGAAAGGCTTATGCCGGCCTTGCTCTCTACATCAAAGGTATAAGTGAACATTTCGCTGGGATCATGATAGTATGCATAAGCGACAGCCTTAAGGGTTATGGTCTGATCGATCATGTCGCTTGTGACCGCTATCTTTCCGCTGTATAAGTTCGACTTTTTGTCGGGTTTGCTGCCGTCAAGCGTGTAATAGATCTGCGCGTTATTTGTCTCGGACGCCAGAGCTATGCTGTCGCCCACCTTGAGAACCTTTGAAGACTTATCAGAAACAGGCTTTGCAGTCTTATCAAAGTTTACGCTAACATTACATACTGCAGAATAATCTCCGCTCGTTGCCGTGATAACTGCGGTTCCGCTGCCTGCAGCCGTTACGTTTCCGTTGCTTACCTTTACAACCGAAGGATCCGAGGTTTCCCAGGTAAATTTAGCGCCGCTTACTTCATCACCTGCATCATCATATAATTTAGCCGACAGGGAAGCGGTATATACGGTACTGTCAAGCTCAAGGCTTGTCTTATCAAGCACCAGACCTGCTTTGCTGTCTAAGGTATAGGTATAGGTAACTATATCGCTGGGGTCGAACTGATCCGAAAATGCACGCAGCTTAAGGATATAATCTCCCGCAGAACCTTTGACCGTTATCTTGCCGTCGTTAACTTTGGTACTGCCGGTTGTAGGAGCGCTTCCGTTAGTTGTGTAGTAAACTGTCGCGCCATCGGTAGGGCGGCTTACATTCAGGATATCTCCGGGATACAGTATACTGTTCTCCTCTTTATCCACAGTGGGATTTCCTGTCTTTGCAACAGTTACGCTTACCGTACACTCTGCGCTCAACTTGCCGCTCTTTGCCGTGATAACAGCCGTGCCGCTTCCTTTGGAAGTGATGAGTCCCTTTGAGGATACTGCTGCCACATTTTCATCACTGCTGGTATAAGTAACCGAAGCATTTGGATTAAGAACGCCTGCTCTGCTGTAAACTTTAACATCGAGCTGCTGTGTTGCGCCCTTGCTGTCAAAGCTTACGGTCGCAGGGTCGATATCGATGTGGCTGAGGTCCTCTCCCTGATTTACATCTTTTGTGAGAGCGCCCAGGCAGACATTTCCCAGCCCCTGTGCTCCGTATGTGTTATATACATCTGTCCAGCTTGATCCTCCTCCCGAGATAAAGCTCTGCCCCGCAGACGCCCCGGCGGTGCTGCTGACGCCGCCATAACCATCAAGACTTTGCTCTACAGCAAGAGATGCGGACTTATCAAATTTAACAACCACCGAGAAGGTATCGCCTGCTTCGAACTCTGCAGGCTCAGCCAGTTTAACGGTATAAACACCGGTATAATCCAATACGCCGGAAGCTGTAGCGCCACTGACCTTAGTTCCCGATGAAGGATTGCCGGCTTTGGGATTCTTATATACCTCAACCGTATATCCGGTGTTTGACGACTCCAGATACGACACTTCAAAATCTACAGCTTCAAGCAGTTCATCTTCCCCGCTTACAGTATAAATATTTGCATATTGTCTGGTACCTCCGTTAAAATATACGCTGCCATGGATCGCCGAATCATAATAATAATGGTTGTCATAGGGGAAATCCGTTGCCACTTCATATACCCAGCCGCCGACCAGAGAAGCATCCTCATAGGACATCCAGAAATATGAAGTATAATCTTCTTTGCTGGTAGTTGACCAGCTGTTTCTTATAAGCCACGCGCCATCAGATGAAGGCTGCTGCACAAAGTATTCCTTGGGGAAGTTATCATCCCAGCCTACAGCGCTGACTGCGTGATTTGACTGAAATTTTGAATAGCAATAATATGCGGAGTAAGCACCGTTATAGAAAGCATTATAATATGTGGGGTTACTGCTTGTTGCTGCAAAATAAGATACGCCTACAGCGCCGTTATCTATAATGGCTTCTTTTATCCTGCTTCGGTTTTCGGGCTTGGTGATATCTATCTTATACGCATTTTGGAGAAAATAAGCATCGTTCCTCTCTGTATCCGCATCAAGACTGCCGCCGCCGGCAATGTAATCCTTCTGCGTATAGGGAGCAACGCTCTCAAGTGCAAACCCACGCTGGCGTATAAGCTGCTGCACTGCAAAATCATGACTTCCGCCGTTATCAAGCACTGAAGGCGAAGAACTTGTAGGAGAAAATGATACCCTGTCGCCCGTATCTCCTGCTGCCTCCGACGGCGTTCCCTGATTATAGCTCCAGTAAACCAGATGCAGCTCGCTCAGATCAATGTTCTTATTAGCCTTTTCGTGGCTGATAAGATTGAACTCCGCAAGACACATAGCCGAATGCGCCCAGCATGAACCGTAAGGATTCTGATCTCTGGTCGCAGGGTAATTTGACGTGAAATAAGCCAGCCATTCTCCGTCATGTGAATACGGAAACGCGCTGTCGCTCGCTTTTGCCGTACTCGCCTCGTTTGTGGCATGAACTGTCTCGTACTCTATGGAAGGATCGCCGGAAAGGCGCGCTCTCGACTCCCTGTAGCTTATATTGGGATCAAGCGCCGGGGATTCCGCTTCAAAAGGATTTGCCCTGTAGCCCGGTACAAAAACAAAGTCATCGTCTGATGCAGCCTCATCCGCCGTAACAACAGGCGCTTCTTCTGCAGAAACCTCTTCTGCGGACTCGGCTTCCTCCTGCGCCTCATCCACGCTGACTACGCCGGCTTCTGCCTCAATGGCGTCGCCGTCTGCGGCAAAAGCCGGCAGGGTATCGCCTGCCACCAGGCTTAAGCTCATTACAAATGAAAGTATCCTGTTAAACTTGCTCCTTTTTCTCATAGGGCCTCCTTCCTAACTCCTGTTCTTCAGGAAACGTTTGATAACTTTTGCGCTGTTGGATGCTGCCAGTTCCACAAAAGCCGGGTAATCCATCTTTGCGCCGGCATCCGCGGAATCGGATATTGCGCGCAATACGCAGAAAGGCAGTTTGTTCACATAACATACCTGCGCTATTGCTGCGCCCTCCATCTCACATGCGATCGCTTCAAATTCTTCAACAATAAGCTGCTTCTTGCCTTTTGAAGAGATGAACTGGTCCCCGGAAGCGATGGTGCCCTGAAGCGCCTTTACTTCCCTGTCGCCGAAAGCTTTCTCCGCATTCAGCAGCATTATCGAAGAGAAAAGCTCATCACGTATATCATCGGATGTGGGTATGTAGCGGATATCGCTGCCCAGTATCTGTCCGCGGGGTACTCCCAGGGCGGTCACATCCATATCATGCTGCACCAGCTGACGGGCTATTACCATGTCTGCCACATTAAGGCTGTCCGACAAGGATCCTGCCACGCCCACATTTATAATAAGAGAGGGATGGAATTTGAGTATCATGGTCTGCGCGCAGATAGCCGCAAACACCTTGCCCACGCCGCATACGGCGCATACCACTTCCTGTCCCTCCAGCTTTCCCAGATAAAAATCAACTCCGGAATAATTGAGTTCGCCGTCCGGCTCCATGCCGTCTTTGATCTCTTTAAGCTCTTCCTGCATAGCGCAAATAATGCCTATCATGCTTAATCTTTCTCCTTTTTAGCTTTGAAAACCCATAACTGCTGCACTTTGTAGCTGATGAAGAAGAGTATCATATCCACCACAAACTTCGTCAGACTCTTGTTGCCGCCGATAAGCTTTACCAGACCGTCCACGCAGAAGGCGGAAATACACATCTGTATAAGCCATACCAGCAGATATTTGGGGCCGCTGGAAGAAACTTTGCTCTTGGACTTGAATATCCAGCGGTTAAAATTATAGTTAAACAGCCCCGAACATATACGGGCTATGGCCGTGGCGACGTAAACCTCATAGGCCAGAAGGGCGCTGCCCTCTCCCGCATAGGCGTCGATAAGATGGCACAGCACGGTAAAGATGGCGATGTCTATCAAAAACGATCCGAAAGAGGATATGCAGAACTTGACAAACACCTTGTATATCTTGATCGAATCCTTAATAGGATTGAAATGCGAGCTGGCGTTATTATCAAGATAAATAACCTGAATAGGCACTTCCACAAAAGGAACATCCATATCCTTAAGCGCAAAGATAACGTTCATCTCGTATTCGTATCTTTCGCCTGCCACCTCGGTGAGTTCCTTCATATACTTCATGGAATGCACGCGCAGTCCCGTCTGCGTGTCGGAAAGCTTGATATCGCAGAAGAATTTCATCAGTCTGCTCGTAAGTCTGTTTCCGAAACGGCTGCGCGGCGGTATCTTCTCATCGGATTCGAAATCCCTGCAGCCGAATACTATGCTATCCGTATTCTCAAGGAACTTTTCACAGCAGCGCAGCGTATCCTTTACGGTATGCTGGCCGTCGGCATCCAGGGTAACAACACCCAGGGCGTCGGGATGATTGTCAAGAATGTATTTAAAACCGGTCTTTAAGGCGCAGCCCTTGCCCCTGTTCTCCGGATGCTTTAAGATCACCACTCCGGGAAGGGGACGAACCGCATCAAAGACAGGCGCATAATCTTCCGAGCAGCCGTCATCCACGATGACCACTGCCGGAAACTCATGGCTCAATTCCTCTACCGATTTGATCATGCTCTTTTCCGGGCAATATGCCGGAACCAGAGCGATCAGCTTATCCATGCTCATCAGCCCTGCAATCCCCTCGACTGTCTGTCCATATCTTCTACTACGATATCATATATCTCGCCCAGACTCCTGCAGTATTCCAGTATCTTCCAGGGCTCGTTTGTATGGAAATGTATCTTGATCGGATCGCCGTCTCCGCCTACTGCCAGAAGGGAATCCCCTACAAAATGCTCGGTGATGTAATCGTTGATCTCGTCCTCGTCAAGGTCGTCTCCATCTATCAGAAGCTGGGTGTCATAACGAAATTCTATTGTGTCCATTTGCAGTCCTCCTAAAGTGTACATAGTTAATGATATTTTATCAGAAACTGTACATATTGCAAGCATTTGAAAAGTATGGTAGAATGCAGAATGTCGTGAAAAAACAAGAAAGATCATTAGTTTAAGGAGAGTTTAAGTTATGCCAACCTGGTTGATAGTATTGATAATAGTACTGGTCGTAGTGATCGGTCTGCTGGTACTGCTCTACTTTGCGGGAAAGAAGCTGCAGAAGCAGCAAAACGAGCAGCAGGCTATGATGGAAGCCAATAAGCAGACTGTTTCCCTGCTGGTTATCGATAAGAAGCGCATGAAACTCAAAGACGCAAAGCTGCCCGAAGCAGTAATGTCACAGATGCCCAAGATGGCGCGCAATGTTAAGACCCCTCTTGTAAAAGTAAAGATCGGTCCCCAGATAATGACTATGTTCTGTGATGAAAAGATATTTGACCTTGTACCCGTTAAGAAAGAAGTCAAGGCAGAGATCTCCGGCATGTATCTTATGAGCGTAAAGGGTATTCACGGTACCCAGATCCAGAAAGAGCAGAAAAAGAAGAGCAAATTCAAACAGCTGGTTGAAAAGGCTCAGGAAAAGGCAGGAGCAAAGCCCATCAAGTAAACATGCTCTGCCCCATTTCCTTTGAGCAGGCCCGTATCGATACACGGCAGTCTGCAAAGTATTCGTAATTAAGATCCAGATGATACGAGATGTCGATATTCATATCATCATCGTTTTCGGAAATGTCGATACCGGTTGTATCGGTCCCGACCATAAGACCTCCAAAGGGGGTGTTGTAACGGCTTAAGTTCTTCTCCCCCTTTGCAAATAACAGTGAAACGGCCATAGGGCCGTTTTTTGACAGCTCAACTCTTTCAGGACGGACCTTTATCATGGTGCGTATCTTCTCGGGGATCCCCTCCGGCTCCTCCTCATAGATCAGGTACTTGGTCCCGTTTTTTTCGTAATAGGTGCCGGGAACTATCAGTTCAAGATTCTCCGTCTGTTTGCTCGAAGGATCGTCAAACTGCAGTCCCTTTATTGATATCAGTATGTCTTTAGTCATTCTTCTCCACCGTCTGCAAAGCTGCATATCGCCCTGTAGGCATCGGGATATATCTCTCCCATGCGGTCATAAGCAGCCTTTGCCTTATCCCAGTCGTCGAATATGCCGAATACGGAAGGTCCCGAGCCACTCATGAGCGAGCCTTCGGCCCCCAGCTTTGTCATATCTTCTTTTATTTCTTTTATCAGAGGATGCTGCTCCTGCGTAACTTCTGCCAGTACATTCATCAGACAGCCGCAAAGCGCCTCAGGCTCTGCCTTTCCTTCATTCAGCAGTTCGATAAGCCTGCCGCTCTTATCCTCTCTTTCGACGGCTTCCAGCGCATCATAGGCTTCGTATACCTGCTTTGTGGAAACCGCTATGGGCGGCTTGACCAGAAGTATATACGCCTTTTGCGGCGCGGGGAGCGGCGTCAGCTTATCGCCTATGCCTTCTGCCAGGGCAGTCCCGCCCCTTATGCAAAACGGCACGTCTGCGCCCAGCCTGACTCCCAGCTCGCAGAGTTTGTCCTCATCATAGCCCAGTCCGTACAGCTCGTTCACTCCTTTGAGCACGGCAGCCGCATCGGTGCTGCCGCCGGCCAGTCCTGCTGCCGCGGGAATGCTCTTTTTTAAAATGATCTCCACGCCGCCGTCTATCCCGGCTTCCTTAAGGATCAGCTCTGCCGCCTTCCAGGCTATGTTGCGTTCATCCGCCGGCACCACATCATGGCTGCTGCCCGGCTCGTCATCGCAAAACAGCTTAAGGCTTATGCTGTCGGCTTTTTTTACTTCCACAAAATCGCACGGATATATCTGCTGCATAATGCTTCGCAGCAGATGATATCCGTCTTCGCGTCTGCCCGTTATGTCCAGGGTCAGATTGATCTTTGCAAATGCCTTTATCCTCTTCATGTCTTTAATCTATATATGCGCAGGCTGCCAGAGCCGCTATAGCGCCGTCTGCCGCAGCAGTGGTAAGCTGGCGCACGGTCTTGGTGCGGCAGTCGCCGGCCGCATAGATCCCGTCCACATTGGTCCTGCAGTCCTCTCCTGCCACGATGTATCCGCCTTTATCAAGCTCAACAAGTGGCGCAAATGCAGCATTTTCAGGCATCTGACCGATGGCGATAAAAAGCCCGTCCAGCTCAATGTCCTTATCTTCGCCGCTTACTTTATCATGCACCCTTACGCCTTTGAGCTCATCCTCACCCAGAAGCTCTGTGATGGTGGAATTAAGAACGAATTCGATGTTCTCTCTCTCCTTAAGCTTATCCACCTGCTTTGCTTCACCGCGGAATTCATCGCGGCGGTGTATCAGATAAACCTTTTTGCAGTAATTTGATAAGAAGAGCGCATCCTCCAGCGCGGTATTTCCGCCGCCGTTTACGGCTACCACCCTGCCCTTAAAGAAAGCTCCGTCGCAGGTAGCGCAGTAGGAAATGCCGCTGCCTATGAACTCTGTCTCCTTATCAAGGCCAAGCGGTCTGTTCTTTGCGCCTGTAGCCAGAATAATGGCCTTGCACTCATACTCTCCGCCGCTTGTCTTTACCTTCTTGACTTCTCCGTCCTCTATGCCTGTGACCTGCTCATATTTGAGCTCTGCGCCCAGAGCCTCGGCCTGCTCATAAAGTCCCTGAGCAAAATCGAAACCGGAGATGCTCTTTATGCCGGGATAGTTTTCCACCTCGGGCGTGTTTATTATCTGTCCACCGTAGGTAAGCTGCTCCATCAGAAGCACGCTCTTTCCGGCTCTTAATGCATAAATGGCTGCGGACAGGCCTGCCGTCCCGGCGCCTATGATGATGATATCAGTCATTTTTACCTCCTGATCATACCGAAAGCAGGGCCTTTATCTTATCCTTGGGGATCATTCCTACGGATTCCTTAACAACTTCGCCGCCCTTGAAAACCTTGAGTGCGGGAATGTTCATGATGCCGTATTTCTCTGCAAGCTCACCCTCATCATCCACGTTGACCTTGCCTACCTTAAAGCTTCCGTCGGATTCCTCCGCAACCTGCTCGACCATGGGGCCCAGCATCCTGCAGGGGCCGCACCAGCCGGCCCAGAAATCCACCAGTACGGGTATGTTGCTCTTTAATACTTCTTCTTCAAAATTAGCTGATGTTAATGTGATCGCTGCCATTTTAATTACCTCCATTCTTTGATCAAGATCCTTATGTCAGGATCTGTGATATTTTATGTATCTGTTCATAAAGTTTATAAACTGCCCATAGGCAATGCTTATGACCGGCCCAAGGGCTTCAAGTACTATTACAGCTAATACTGTGAGGAGCGGGAAGGGAAGGTTTTCAAACACAGTTCCCGCCGTCAGCTCCCATATATTACCTACTAAAAGCGTATACAGTGCTACTGCCGCTGCCAGAAAAACATTCCACGACAGCATGGTGATCACTATCGCGGCTGCCTTGGCGACGGGCTTATCCGAGCGGCTCCGCTGCAG
>CADAHD010000011.1 GCA_902787595.1 uncultured Lachnospiraceae bacterium | reverse complement strand
GTGATCTGGCTTCCGATCTGTTATGTCATCACGCATATAGGATACGAAAAGCACTGGATACCTGATAACTGTGATTATCAGTTTGTGGATCTGATACGTCTTGGCAAGCTGGTGGCTCTTACCTGGGGACTTATGATCATAGCCCTTATCAAGAATATAGTCAGGGAAGATCTGGTGCGCAGATTCCTGGCATGGCTCAGCGAGGCGGACAGATTTAAGAAAGCAGTCGCGCTGCTCTGGATCTTTTATGCGGCTGTGCTGACGGTGATCAATCCCGGTTATGAATATGTGATAGTATTTACCATAGGTTTTCCGGCTGTACTGGTGGCCTGCCGTGATAGGGAAAGAGGCAGGGCTCTTTTCAATGCCTATCTTGACGGCATGCTTTTGTGTTTCCTGCTGCTTTCCGTAAAGTCCATGCTTCACAGGCCTTATGACACGGAACGTTATCTCTTTTATTTTTCCAATGAGAATATGGCCGGCATGTACTTTTCCGTGATAATGATCACCATGGTCTACAGACTTGAGAAGGCTTGGGATATGGAAAGATCGCGTTTAAGGACAGTGTTTCTGATAGCCGGACATCTGCTGATAGTATGGACGGGCGTGCTGATCATATTTAATTATACGCGTACCTATCTTCTGGGCATGGGCTTTTCGCTCTTTGTCTATTTCTGCGTGCGCCTTTTTATACACAAAGGGAAGAAAAAATTTCTGCTTCACTTTTTCCTGCCTGTGATACTTATACTGCTTTGTGCCTATCCCGGTTATCTTACCATACGTTATCTTCCGGCCTATTCAAACGACCCCGTTTACTTTACCGGAGAATGGGGCAATGATACCAGAGTGCAGCCTGACGATCCCGTGGATTCGCCTCATTATACGAGTATCAATCGTTATCTGCGTCTGGCTTTCGGAAAGCTGGGTATCAGCCTGGATCTGGATGACGGGGAGCAGAGGGAGGAGCAGACCACGTTTGTCGAGATAGAAGAAGATCGTGATGTTTCCAACGGCCGTTTGTTTGTCTGGAAGAATTTCCTGCAGCGCATGAACATAAGAGGCCATTATCCCGGACACATCGTACTTGACGGCGACTGGGTAATATACCACGCGCACAATACCTATTTCCAGAATATGTTCCAGTTCGGCATACCCGTGGGTATCCTGTTCGGACTGCTGATACTGCTGACATACATTTATGCGGCGATATCTTTTGCAAAGAAGAGGAACGGCAGCTTTGCGATGCTGGCCCTGGGAAATATGATGGTGGGCATGCTTACGGAATGGTCGGGACATCCGGCATATCCGTTCGGAATGTTTTTACTGCTGGCTTTCAGCTGCCTTGTTTTTACAAAGAACGCTGATGAAAAGGTAAAGGATAAAGCAGACGGTAGCGGTAAAGTCGCCGAATGAAAGGATTTTTTCGATAGCGGCCTGAGGCAGGCTTCCTGCGCCGATAAGGGCGAAATGATATACGAATACGGTATTGCCAAGCTGCAATAATGTAAATACCGCATAAAAGATCATATATGCTTTTTTAGTATCGTATACCCATGCAAGCGCCAGCATTAAAAGGCCCGAGAGCATATATCGCTCATGCATGCCCGTAGCAAAACAGAATACGGGAAGTATGAGCGCCGCCCCCAGCAGGGGGTATTTTTTTTCGTCTTTTCTGTAAAGGAATGCAAGCAGAAAGCTCAGCGCCGTTACGGCGATTATCGCAAGTTTGCCCCATATCCCGCAGGGGATGCCTATAAAGGTGGTATCCATGCTGCACCACCCTCTGTTTATCAGCATCCAGAAATTGTAGGCGCCCACGCTTACATAAGGCATGCCGCTCTGCACGGAAAGATACTGTTTGAGCATTTCCGCAAGACCAAACGGCAGGCTTATCAGGACCATGCCGGCAATAACAGCCAGCCCCTGCACGATCAGGACGGCCAAGCGGCGGAAGGGGATTGTATTATCGGCTTTATCCGGTGAAGGTCCTGCCGGCGCAGGGAAAGCAACCGCTGCGAGCGCTATGATGACCAGAGGCGCAAAGGTCAGCGTCTGCTGTTTTAACATAAGGCCTGCGCCGAAAGCTATAAAGGCTTTAAGATATTTTTTCTCACAGAAGAATACGCACATAAGCGCCACTGCAAGTGTAAAGACGGAATCGGTCTGTCCCCACATGGAAGAATTATGTATCGCCGCGGGGTTGAAGGCATACAGAGCGGTGATCAGCAGTGCCTTCTTCTCATCAAGCCGTTTCGACGCCACTTTCCATAAGAGTACGGACGCCGCTATGTCGCAGAGTATGGGCGGGAGTTCTATTATCAGTTCTTTCAGCCCCGGATCGGTGACATTAAATACTTTTATTATCAGTCCCAGTACCCATAAGATATACAGATACAGCGGAGGATACGGCCATTGAACTTCCGGGCCGTAGAATCCCGCAAAGCCGGTCTCCACTATGCGCTGCGCCCAGTCCTTCATTGTTTCCGGATAAGGCGGGTAGCTGTATCCGAGTATCAGGCGCAGCAACAGCGCCGCCCCCAGGATTATCATTAATATTGTATTTGCCTTCTTATTTTTGCTCATGAGGGAGATTATAAGCCGAGAGCCACGAGGGTGTCAATCTTGGAGGCTGCCGGCAGTTTTCTTTTTCTAAATAATTTAGTTCTCTGCCGCAAACGGCGGTTCTGTGGGGATATGTAGATATAACATGCGCAGGTATGCGGGCAGAGGCATCGGGCGCCATTGGAGTGAGGCCGCTGTTTTGTGACCGGGATCAGCTCAATAGGGATGGACCGCCATGGATGGCGGGACAAGGGAGACAGTGGATACGGACTTCCACTGTCGACCGGTCGCGGAGTTTATATCCCGGGCACATAAAACAGCGAGTCGAACGGAACCGGCGACCGTGCCCTGTCTGCATACGGAGCATGTTTGTTGATAGAAATATACAGAACCGCCATAAGCGGCAGCAGAACAATGTGTGCCCCACGAGCAAGAGTCCGTATTTGAAATCGTAAGGCATTTATGGTATAATCGTGCCCGAAGTTTCGTTGAAAAAGGAGGATGCAAATGACTTATCACAAGACCATCATGGAGTATGCGGAAAAGCAGGTGCCCGAATGTGTATCGCATGATACGATCTCTGACGAGCTGTTTGCAAAGTACGGGGTCAACAGAGGACTCCGTGATATAAACGGAAAAGGCGTTCTTACCGGTCTTACAAATATCTCAAAGATAGTTTCTTTTAAAGAGCTGGGCGACGGAAAGCGTCAGCCCTGCGACGGCGAGCTCTGGTACAGGGGCTATAATGTGCGCGACCTTGTGGGACTGCTTGCAGGCCCCGGAAAACGTTTCGGTTTTGAAAGGACTGCGTATCTGCTTCTTTTCGGAGAGCTGCCCAACGAAGAACAGGAGACAGATTTCTTCAGGCATCTGGCAAAGAGCCGTTCCCTGCCCACTAATTTTACCCGTGATGTTATCATGAAAGCTCCCGGAAAGGATATAATGAGCAGCATGACCAGGAGCATACTTACTCTGGCAAGCTACGATCCGGAGGCGCTTTCATCTACACTTGCCGACAATTTAAGGCAGTGCATCATGCTTATTGCCACCTTCCCCATGCTGGCTGCTTACGGTTATCATGCATATAATCATTACGAAAACAATGCCAGCATGTATATACATCGTCCCATGCCCAGAAAGAGCACGGCCGAGAATCTGCTGCGCATGTTAAGGCCCGACGGTAATTATACCCAGACGGAAGCGGAAGTACTGGATGTGGCTCTGATGCTGCATATGGAGCATGGCGGCGGTAATAACTCCACCTTTACCACCCGTGTGGTGACCAGCTCCGGAGCGGATACCTACGCCACCATGGCGGCGGCAATGAGTTCTCTTAAGGGCCCCAGACACGGCGGCGCCAACATCAAAGTTATGGAGATGATGGACGATATCCGCGAGCATGTCCAGAATTATGAGGATGAGGATGCCATACGCAAATACCTTACCAGGATGATCCGCGGAAAGGCTTTTGACGGAAAGGGACTGATATACGGTATGGGACATGCGGTATATTCGATATCCGACCCCAGGGAGCAGGTGTTCAAGAGCTTTGTGACCAGGCTGGCTGAGGAAAAGGGCCGCTGCGACGAGCTGATGCTCTATAACAATATCGAAAAGATCGCGCCCGAGGTTATCGCCGCAGAGCGCAAGATATATAAGGGCGTCAGCCCCAATGTGGATTTCTACAGCGGCTTTGTATACAGCATGCTGGGTATCCCGGTAGAGCTTTACACACCGCTTTTTGCGATCGCGCGCATCGTCGGATGGAGCGCTCACCGCATAGAGGAGCTGGTAGGCAACGGAAAGATCATACGTCCCGCTTATCTCAGTATAATGAAAGAGCGCAAGCTGGATTAAAGATTCTTGTCAGAATGGTATAGTAAAAAAAAATGTAATATGCTATACTCGATGATACAGTAGACTGGACGATTAAGGAGGTTCATCATGCTAGCTACATTGATACCTTTGTTTGACCATACAATGAATGTCTGCGCGTATTCAGTGTTTGCGCAGAAGGATAATTTTCTTCTGAATCCCCGCATGCTTGGTGTAGGGCGTTATGATGGCGCGAGCAATGTGGTGGGCTTTGAGATCATTGAAAGCATGGGCCTTGAGACCATGGCCGGTGATAAATTTGTTTTCATCGAGATGAACAATATCTCTATTTTTGCGGATATTGCGGCGCAGTGTAATGCTCCTCACGACCGTATAGTCCTTCTGGTGGATAATGAGCTTCCGCCCGATGAAAGATATACCGCCAGACTTAAGGAATTAAAGGACGAAAAGTATAAGCTGGCAATACGCAAGCTGCCCGTGGTCAGATTTGAGGAATACCGTCCGGTATTGGCGCTGATGGATTTCATCATGCTTGACCATAAGAAGATAGACATCAGCAAGGCAAAGGTATATTTCTCAAAGGTATTCCCCAATATCAAGCTTATCGCTGTTAACGTGGATGCCCAGGAAGAATATGACCGCTTAAAGGAAGGCGGCGGATATGATCTTTATGAAGGCCGCTTCTTCTGTTACAAAGGGCCGGGAAGAACTGGCGCCCTTAAAGGTAAACTATCTCGAACTGCTCAAGGTTGTTAACGATGAGGATTTCGATCTGACGGATGCAGCGTCCGTAATAGAGCGCGACCCTGCTCTGGTAGTATCTCTGCTGGCGATGGTTAACCGCATGACTGTCAATTCCGGCATCACTTCGGTCAAACATGCTGCGGCTATGCTGGGCCAGAAGGAATTAAAGCGCTGGATAAATACGGCTGCTACCAAAGAGCTTTGCATCGACAGGCCCAGTGAGATACTCCGTCTGTCAATGATACGTGCCCGCTTTGCAGAAAATCTGGCGCCTGTATTCAAACTTGCGAGCCAGACGTCGGAGCTCTTCCTTATGGGACTTTTCTCCGTGCTGGATGTCATTATAGAAAAGCCCATGTCCGAGGCGCTGGCAATGGTTAGGGTTTCAAACGAGATACAGAGAGCTCTGCTTAGTAAGGAAGGCTCGTTTGCATCGGTATATGATTTCATGGTGCAGTATGAGAATGCATCCTGGCAGGAGGTCTCCAGACAGATGGTGGTCGGGGACATAGACATGGATCTGGTATACAGAGCGTATGTGGATGCGCTTTGCTGGTTCAGGGATCTGTTCACCTGAACATAAAGCATCATAAACAGAAAGATCAGCTTATCCCCTGCCTGAGGCGGGGGATATTATTAAGAAAAGGAGAGGGCGTTGGAAACCAATATTTTGCTTGAAAACGGAACAAATGAGTTGGAAGTTCTCGAGTTTATAGTGGGCGGCCGCCATTATGGCATTAATGTTGCCAAGGTAAGGGAAATAATCACTTACCAGGAAGTGACTCCCGTGCCCCATGCGCATCCCGGCATTGAAGGGATATTTATGCCGCGCGGTACCATGATCACTGCGGTGGATCTTAGGAGCTGCCTTCAGATGGGAGAATCGAAGCCGGGCGGATTATTTATCATCACCAACTTCAATTCCCTTGATCTGGCATTTCATGTAGAGAGCGTTCTGGGCATTCACAGGGTTTCATGGGCTGATATCATGAAGCCTTCGGCAACAGTTGCGAATGTGGATGACGGCGTATCGACCGGCATCATAAAGAAAGACAACAAGCTCATTATCATACTTGATTTTGAAAAGATAATCGCAGATATCAATCCTGAAACTGCGATCAAGGTGACGGATGTGGCGGCTCTGGCAGACAGGAAGCGCATAGACGTGCCCATACTTATTGCCGAGGATTCGGCTCTGCTGAATAAGCTGATAGTGCAGTCGCTTGAGACAGCAGGTTATACCAACCTTAACCATACGGAGAACGGGCAGCAGGCCTGGGATCTGATTAATAAGTGGAACGATGAAGGCGTGCTTGATGAGAAGGTTCAGTGTGTGATCACCGATATCGAAATGCCGCTTATGGACGGACACCGTCTTACCAAATTGATTAAAAGTGATGATAGATTTAAACACCTTACGGTTGTTATTTTCTCTTCAATGATAAATGATGATCTGCGTCGTAAAGGCGAGGCGCTGGGAGCTGATGCGCAGCTTACCAAGCCCGAGATAGGAAGCCTTGTTAACGCAGTGGATAAGCTTTTGGGGGTAACATGTTAAACACTATAATACATGTAGCAATGCTTTTGGTCGGTTTTGTCGGCCTCATCAAAGGAGCAGATCTGTTCGTGGATGGCAGCTCATCCATAGCCAGACAGTTCAAGGTGCCGGGAGTTATCATAGGTCTTACCATAGTGGCTATGGGAACCAGCGCCCCCGAACTTGCGGTCAGTACCTCGGCAGCTTTATCCGGTTCCAATGAAATAGCGCTCAGTAATGTGCTTGGTTCCAATATATTCAATCTGCTGGTGGTTCTGGGATTCTGTGCCCTTTTCAATACGGTTCCGGTTGAAAAGAACATACTTAAAAGAGATTTCCCGCTGCTTATTGTAGTATCGATAGCAGTATTTCTGCTGACCTGCTTTGGCAGCCTTTCCAACGGAACGATCTTCAGCGGAAGCTTTTCCGGCAATGTTGGTGAGGTAGGCCGCATTACCGGCATTCCGCTGCTGATAGGTTTTGTGATCTATATCATTGTTCTGATCATAGATGCAAAGAAGAACAAGATGGAAGAAGAAACCGAAGAGCCAATGCCTTTGCTGAAGAGTATATGCTTTATACTTTTCGGCCTTCTGCTGATAGTAGCCGGTGGTGAAGGCGTAGTGCTGGGAGCAAAGTATATCGCGGCAGCAGCAGGAATGAGCGAGACACTTATAGGACTTACAATAGTAGCCGTAGGTACATCACTTCCGGAGTTGGTAACTTCTACGGTTGCAGCAAAGAAGGGCGAGGTGGGCATGGCAGTCGGAAATGCCGTGGGATCTTCGATCTTTAACCTCATGCTCATACTGGGAGTTTCGTCTACGATACATCCCTTCGCTGTGAACATGGCTTCGGCGTCCGACATGCTTATACAGCTCTTTGTTGTGGTGGTGACGCTGATACTTTCCGCTACGGGAAAAGGAATAACAAGACTTAAGGGCGTGTTAATGCTGCTTTTATATGCAGGTGATATCGCCTTTGCGATCTGGAGAAGTTATATTTAATATGCTTAAGCTTGGTGAAAAACAAAAACTGACAGTTATAAAGACCGTGGATTTTGGAGTATATCTGGCCGAAAGTCCGGAGACTGCCGATGAAAAAGTACTGCTTCCGAAAGCACAGCTTCCCGAAGGCTGCGGGATAGGCGACGAACTGGAAGTCTTTCTGTACAGGGATTCGCAGGACAGACTGATCTCCACTACCCGCACGCCGCTCATTACCCTTGGAGGCGTGGCGGCGCTTAAAGTGGTAAGCGTCGGAAAACAGGGAGCTTTTCTGGACTGGGGACTTGAGAAAGATCTTTTCCTTCCCTACGCGCAGCAAAGCAGAAGGCCTGTTCCCGGTGAAGAAGTACTGGTATATCTGTATATAGACAAGAGTAAACGGCTTTGCGCCAGCATGAAAGTTTATGAGCATCTGCGCACCGATTCTCCTTACAAAGTCGGGGATGATGTCAGCGGGCTGGTATTCCAGCAGAGTGAAAATTACGGCATGTTCGTGGCTGTTGACGATATTTACTGCGCAGCCGTCTTAAAACAGGAACTGTATGGCGATATAAAACCCGGAGACAGGATCCGCGCCAGGGTCAGCCGCGTGCGTGAGGATGGCAGGCTCAACCTGAGTGTTCGTGAAAAAGCCCATGTGCAGATCTATCCGGATATGGAACGCATACTGGATCTGCTCGAGCAGTATGGCGGCATCCTTCCTTTTACGGAGAAAGCAACGCCCGAAGTGATAAAGCGGGAGACGGGAATGAGCAAAAATGAGTTCAAGCGCGCTGTGGGGCATCTGTACAAGGAACGGAAGATAGTTATCGAAGAAGGAAAGATAAGACTCTGTAAAGATGAACAGTAATAAGACGGGATGGCTGTTTCTGTCAATTGTATTATGTTTTATTGCCGTAGAGCTTGTTGTAGGATTCACGCCGCTCGGGGATTCACTTTCCGTACCGGCGATGATGTTGATCAGCGAGCTTACATTTATGCTGCCGGTAGGGGTATGCTTCCTTTTTAGCGGCAGTTCTGCCGCGGAATGCTTTGCGCTGCGTACCGTAAAGCCTTCAGTCGCGCTGCTCAGCATACCTTACACCTGGATGGTATTGCCGCTTACCATGACATTAAATATGTTTACGCTGTTCTTTACCCGGAACCGCGCCAGCGAGATAATGGAAACCCTTTCGGGCGCCGGGCTGTTTCTCATGGCTCTTTTTACGGCGCTGATCGGTCCGATATGTGAGGAGCTTACATTCAGGGGTATTATATTTGCGGGGATCAGAAAGAGCGGCTCTGCATTGCAGGCCATATTCATAAGCGCCCTGCTCTTCGGACTTTTTCATATGAACATAAATCAGGCATTATATGCTTTTGGACTGGGACTCTTTTTCGGGGCGTTAAGGGAAGTTACAGGCTCGATCATCCCTTCGATAATCTGCCATATTACGGTAAACAGCGGCGGCGTGATCTCACTGCTTATACAGAAGCTGCTGGTAAAGGAGCAGGAACTGCCGGATGCGGTCGCAACGGGCGCCCTGGATAATAAGAGCCTGGCTATGGCGCTGGCAGTCGGTATTATAATGGCATTCATCGGAGTGGCGATAGCGCTCTGCCTTCTGGCCTATATCGCGCGCAGACAGGGTAATATCAGGGCTTTTAAGGATATAGTGGATAAGCGGGAGAGCAGCAAAGGAGAAGTATGGAGCGTTCCGCTTGTATCCGGCAGCCTTCTGGCTGTTGCTTTTATGATATTCCTGATGGTATTTGAGCTTATACGGGCAAGCAGAGCGGCATAAAAAAAGAACCCTTCGCTATATCCGTGATAGTATTTGCGCCACGGGCACAGCGAAGGGTTCTTTTGCGTATTTAAACTTTTATATCGAAATTACTTCCTACAGCGGGATTTACGGAACGTTCCATTGCCGCTGAATCCAGCATCTTTATGATCCCCTTTCCTTCGTCAGACTGCTGATCCAGAGCTTTGCTGAGCATTATCGTGCCTATATCACCCATAGTTCCCTGTTTTACAGCATATAAAGCAGCATTTGTATTGATAGCGCCTATGCTCATGTCACAGTCCTCCTTTCACAATATACCTGTATAAATTATCCAATATTAGCACCGAGTTGTCAAGAAAAAGCCTAATTGTAAATTTTTTATGAAAAATGCAAGGTTTACACTAGATTTATTTGTAGAAATAGTTTAAAATATCCTTGGTTATAGATAAACTATGTAATAATCCGTTGCCGGTATTGTAAATAATTACCATCGCGGGTTACAGAGAGTTTCTTGGGGGGAAGGAGTACCTATATGATATCAAATCAGATCCTGCAGAATACCATTGATGGCATGACATCTATCACGCATGTGGAGTTTACGGTGACGGATACGGAAGGCAGGGCAGTTGTTTCTACGATGCAGGAAAGAAAGAACTTTGAAAAAGCGGTTCTTGATTTTGTGCGTTCAGCTGCGGATTCACAGGAACAGCAGAACTATCATTTCTTTAAGATCTTTGATGAGCAGCAGCTTGAGTATGTGCTTATCGTGGGCGGCAGCAACGAGAATGCTTATCTTGTAGGCAAGATGGCAGCTTATCAGTTACAGAGTCTGCTGGTGGCATATAAAGAGAGATTCGATAAGGATAATTTTATAAAGAATCTGCTTCTTGATAATATGCTGCTCGTGGATATCTACGGCCGCGCAAAAAAGCTGCATATGCCCATTGATGCAAGACGCATAGTGCTGATAGTCGAGACTGTCACCGGCAAGGATAACAATGCCATAGAGCTTGTAAAGGAATACATGGCTGCAGGAGGCGGAAAAGAGATAGTCACAGCCGTTGATGAGAAGAATGTGGTAATAGTTAAGGAGCTTTCGGATGATGTAACGACTAAGGATATCGAAAAGACCGCCAGAGGCATAGTAGGCTTCATGACAAAGGAGAAGTTTGAAGGCGTTAAAGTTGCTTACGGTACCGTAGTGGATGAGATCAAGGAAGTGAGCCGCTCGTACAAAGAAGCAAAGATGGCGCTTGATGTAGGAAAGATCTTCTTCTCCGAAAAGGATGTGATCCCTTACAATGAGCTGGGGATCGGCCGCCTTATCTATCAGCTGCCGCTGCCTTTGTGCAAGATGTTCATACAGGAGATCTTTGACGGGAAGAATCCCGAGGAGTTTGATGAAGAAACACTTACTACGATACACAAATTCTTTGAGAACAGCTTAAACGTTTCAGAAACGTCCAGACAGCTGTTCATCCACAGAAACACTCTGGTGTACCGTCTGGACAAGCTCCAGAAGAGCACCAATCTGGATCTGAGGGTCTTTGAGGATGCCATCACCTTCCGCATCGCGTTAATGGTGGTGGAGTACATGAAGTACATGGAAGAACAGAACTATTAAAGAAAGGAAAAGCGTTTTGGCAAAGAGAGAATTAAACGGCGATTCCGAAGAAGTAAAGGCTGCAATAGCTGATCTTCAGGGAAAAGTAGCTGCGAAGAACGCTGAATCGGAAGAAGAAGCTTACGGGGAAGAGGCATACGAAGAGGAGGCATACGAAGAAGAGCCATACGAAGAGGAAGAGCAGATACAGGAAGAAGAGATAGCCGTAAAGAGTTTTGAAGACAGGATAAATGACACTGTGCGCCTGGGAAATGTAGGCGACCTGATAAACGGGGCAGAGGAGGATCTTGAAGAACAGGAGCGTTACGAGGAAGAGATAGAAGCCGAAGAGCGCAGGCAGCGCAGGGAAATGAGACGCCGCAGCCGTATGGAGAATCTTAAAAAAGAGCGTGCGGCGCAGGAAAGCAGGGAAGCAGAGAAGCCCGCTCCCCTGAGAAAACGCAACAAAAAGTATAAACCTGATGATGATGTAATAATCGAACTGGAAGGAGTCAGCAAATCTTATGTCAAGGGAGTGCCGGCTCTTAATGACGTTAATCTGAAGATAAGAAAAGGTGAATTTGTTTTTATAGTAGGCGACAGCGGATCGGGTAAATCCACGCTGATACGTCTGCTTTTGCGTGAGCTTAAGCCTACTACGGGAAGCATCTGGGTAAACGGATTTCAGGTTGAGAAGCTCCGCCGCGGAAAAGTTCCTAAACTGCGCCGCAGCATGGGCGTTGTTTTCCAGGATTTCCGTCTTCTGAAGGACAGGAATGTATACGAAAATGTTGCATTCGCGCAGAGGATAATACAGATACCCACCAGAGAGATGAAGAGGAATGTGCCCAATATACTGGCGACCGTAGGTCTTGCCGGCAAGTATAAAGCGCGTCCCGATGAGCTTTCCGGAGGTGAGCAGCAGAGAGTGGCGCTGGCCAGGGCACTGGTCAATAAGCCCCCTATCCTGCTGGCTGATGAGCCTACGGGTAATCTGGATCCTAAGAATACCATAGAGATCATGAATCTTCTGGACACCATTAACAAGAACGGGACTACCGTGCTGGTGGTGACCCATAATGACAAGATTGTCAATGATATGCAAAAGCGCGTTATCACCATCAAAAACGGCGTGATAGTCAGCGACGAGGAAATGGGTGGATATTTAGATGAGGATTAGAACTTTCTTTTATGTTATAAAGCAGGGGATCAAGAGCACCTTTAAAAACAAATGGTTCACACTGGCTTCCGTAGCTACGATCGGAGCCTGTCTGTTCCTTTTCGGCATAGGATATTCCATAGTCATGAACCTGCAGTACATGGTAAAGGCTGCAGAGGAAGGCGTATCGATCACGGTATTTTTTAATGATGATATCACAGATGAACGTATAGCCGAGATAGGCAATATAGTGACGAATCATCCTGCCGTATCGAAGGTGGTATATGTGTCCGCCGATGAGGCGTGGGAGCGTTATAAATCAAAATATCTGGGTGAGGAATTCAGGGACGGATTTACGGAGAATCCCCTGGAACATTCCATGAATTACGAGATCTACTTAAAGGATGTGGAGCGTCAGGCAGAGCTGGTATCCTACCTGCAGAGCCTTCAGGGGGTGCGTCGTGTTAACCGTTCCGATATCACGGCAAATATGCTGAGCGGCATGAATTCGCTTATCGCGTATGTTTCGGTAGGCATCATCGTAATACTGCTGGCGGTATCCATTTTCCTGATCTCAAATACCGTTATGATCGGTATTTCCGTGAGAAAGGAAGAGATCGCCATTATGAAATACATAGGCGCCACGGACTTCTTTGTGCGAAGCCCCTTCGTTATCGAAGGTCTTTTGATAGGCGCTGTGGGCGCACTGCTCCCGTTGGGGATAATATGGTTTCTGTATGATAAGTTCATCACTTATGTAATGGGACGTTTTCCTATCCTTTCGGGTGTTTTGAATTTTATGGGCAAGGAGCAGATATTCGATAAGCTCTTCCCCGTATCCATGGCAGTAGGTGTAGGCATAGGCTTTTTGGGAAGCTTTGTAACCGTTCGCAGACATTTGAAGGTATGATTTATGAGCAGATTAAAAGGTAAAAAATACATATTGCTGATAGCCTTTATTTGGCTTCTTGGCCTGCCTTTCTTTTTACCGCAGACTACCGGATACGCCGGCGACAACACAAACATCGACGAGATCAAGGAGCGTATCAAGAAGCGCGAGAAGGAAAAGCAGAATCTTGAGAATGAAAAGAAGCAGATCCAGCAGGGAAAGAGGAATGTTCAGACTTTTATTGATTCCCTGGAAGGCCAGAAGAATGAACTGGGCGCCATGATCACCGAGCTTGACGGTGAAGTTGCTGCGGTTGAAGCGGAGATCGAGGAGTATCAGAAGAGGATAGCTGACAAAGAGGAAGAGATAGAGATCATCCGCAAGGAGCTGATGGCTGCCGAAGAAGATGCGCTGGAGCAGTATAATGCCATGAAGGTCCGCATACGTTATATGTATGAGCGCGGCGACAATTACTACATGGAGATACTGCTGGGCTCCGATTCTTTCGGCGATATGCTCAACAAGGCCGAATATGTCCAGATGCTCAATGAATATGACCGCAATAAGCTGAACGAGTATCAGTATGTCGTAGATAATGTAAGAGCCACAAAGGAAGTTCTGGAGGGCGAGGAAGAAGTGCTTCAGGAAGCCAAACAGGCGGCTCAGGAAGACGAGGACAATCTCAACGCGCTTATCGAAGAGAAGAAAAAGCAGATCGAGGAGTTTAAGGCAGAGATAGCGGAGCAGGAAGAGCTGATAGCGCAGTATGAGGCGGAGGAAGCGGCACAGGCGGCTATAATCGCCCAGGTTGAAGCGCAGCTCGCAGCCGAAAGAAATGCTCTGGCAGAAGCTGAACGCATACATTACAACGGAGGAAAGTTCTGCTGGCCGGCTCCCGATTATGTGCGAATATCCAGTCCTTATGGCTATCGTATCCATCCTATATCAGGCGTGCAGAAGCTGCATGCCGGCGTGGATCTGGCATCGGGCATGGGTACCAGGATACTGGCTGCATATGACGGAAAAGTTATTGCTGCCGGGTATAACAACAGCATGGGCAACTATGTAATGATCGATCATGGCGACGGCCTGGTTACGGTTTATATGCATGCTTCGGCGCTGCTGGTGTCCACGGGACAAAAGGTAAGCAGAGGACAGCAGATCGCAAAAGTAGGTTCAACGGGAAATTCTACAGGCCCTCATCTTCATTTCGCGGTAAGGCTTAACGGGGCGTATGTTGATCCTATGCCGTATCTGAGAGGATAAGTCTGACAGGAATAAAATGATAAAAGATCCGATGCCGGCTGTATAACAGCCGGCGTGTTAAGGATCAAACAGCAGTGAGGCAGTGAAATGGATAACAGTAATAAAAGATCATATTTTTTAGGTTTACTCACAGGCTGCATCATAGCAGCCTTTATTCTGTGCCTGGTATTGATAGTGAAGGTCATAACCGGAGGGGACGGGGCAGCCTCCGGCAGCCGCGGTAATATCAAGCCTACTGAAAAACCGACACAGACCGCCGGTGCTCCCGACGAAAGCGGAAATGAGCCTTCGCCCGCAGCTGTGGCAGATGACGGACTGGTGCTGGATGATCCCAGGGTGTCCACTAAGATGGAATACCTTGAAAAGCTTATAGACCGTGAATTCATAGACAGCGTAAGCAATAATGCTCTTGAAGAAGGCATCTATGACGGCATGATGGAAGCATTGGATGATCCCTACGCCGTGTATTACACTCCCGAGGAATGGATAGAGATGCAGCAGTCGACCCAGGGCATCTATTTCGGCATAGGGGCTTATCTGTCAAAGGATACGGAGACTTTGTATCCCAGGATATCCGGCGTTATCAAAGGCACTCCTGCAGAGGAAGCGGGGCTTGCAGAGGATGATTATATAGTCGAAGTTGCAGGCGAAGATGTATACGACTGGGAACTTGATGATGTGGTTTCCATGATAAGGGGTGAAGCAGGCACCACGGTAGATCTTAAAGTAATACGCGGAAAAGATACCGATAACAGGGAAGAACTGGAATTTACCGTGGAGCGCAGAAAAGTGGAGACTCCTACCGTTGAGTATTCCATGAAGGAAAATGACATAGCTTATATCGCCATAAGCGAATTTGATGTGGTGACTGTAGATCAGTTTGCGGAAGCTCTGGCAGAGGCCAAAGCAGATAATATGAAGAGCCTGATCATAGACCTGCGCAGCAATCCGGGAGGTTCGCTCAAGTCTGTAGTGGATATAGCTAACATGCTGCTTCCTGCAGGAAATGTGGTCTATACCGAGGATAAATACGGTAAGAAGACAGAGTATAAGTGCGACGGCAAGCATGAGATAGATGTTCCGATGGTGGTACTGATCAATAAGAACAGCGCCAGCGCCTCCGAAATACTGGCAGGAGCCATAAAGGATTATAAGAAGGGCACCCTGATGGGAACCACTACTTTCGGAAAGGGCATAGTGCAGCAGCTCTTTTCACTGACAGACGGTTCGGCCGTAAAGCTTACCGTAAGCCATTATTATACGCCTAACGGAAATGATATCCATAAAGTGGGCATAGAGCCGGATGTGAAAGTGGAATTCGATGCAGATGCATATAAGGCTGATAAGACCGATAATCAGCTGGATGCAGCTATAGAGTATCTAAGCAAGTGATATACATGGCGGAACGAAAGAGGATCAGCTGTTTTCGCCGCCGGTAAGCTGTTCATAGGTAACGCCGTATTTGACGGCTATATCCTCAGCATAAGAGCGTCCCTCCGGGGACGCTATTTTCATCCTGAAGGAACGCGCCCCTTCTGTGGAGACCGCAATAAGAGAAGCGGCGTGAGCTTCATCCATGCCTTTGTTGATCTCGTCTATTTCCAGCGCCAGTTTGTGCATGTGGGTATTATAGATGGTGCGGGCGCGCTTTTTCAGCACGGCCCTTACCGCATCTTTGGCGATAAAGTAACCTTCCTCAAATGAAGTGGTGGAGAAGGTTTCGTTTAAAAGCAGAAGGCTCTTATCTGTGCAGGCGTCGAATATCTCTTTAAATCGTCTGCACTCTTCACCCAGGCGCCCCAGGTCCATAGTCTTGTCTTCATCGGCGGGATAATGCGTATAGATGCAGTCTGCGGGGGAGAAAACAAAACCCTTGCAGGGCACGCAGATACCGCCCTGCGCCAGGGCAAAGAGCAGCCCCACAGCCTGTGTGATAGTGGTCTTTCCGCCGCGGTTGGCTCCTGTGAGCAGATATATGCTGTGATCTTTTGTAAAATCCAGATCGTTTCGGACTATCTCATTCATGGGCATCTCGCCTATGGCTGCCAGTTTCAGATTGTATAAGCCCCATGCGTTCATACGTACATCGGAACCTTCTTCGGCAATGGAAGGGGTGCAGAATTCATAGCCTTTGTTTTTCAGGTTTTCTATATATTCGGCCCAGCGTATGTAATACATGAATTCGGGGATCAGATCAACGATATTTCCTATGCTGAAATTAACATATTTGCTTAATACCTGTTCCAGACGCCTGGTTACCAGATTGAGCATGGAAGTGATCTCTTTATCAAAAAAGCGTGTAACATGCTGCGTGGGATCATTTTCCGGGGGCGTGACAAGGGTGGTGGCTAAAAGAGGCGTCATCAGGGGAACTTTTGCGGCTGCATACAGCGCGCCCAGCTTGCCGGCGTTGCCGGTGGAAAACTCTTCGGAACTGTTGGGAACGGGATTGAAATGCAATCTGCCGTTCCATTTATTGTCGTCCTTTATACCGTCTTTTGTTGTAAGGGCGTCCGCAAAATTGCTGAGTATGCCGGAACTGCGGAATTCCTTGCTGTTAACTGAGATAAGGCCGATGCTGTCAACCTGGAAGTTGCGGTTAAGGTTGATCCCCACCGTCACGCTTTTTAAGTTGGAGGTATCTGCCTTCAGCGCAGATATATCTTTTTTCAGTTCTTCAAAATGTGAGTCTTCATATATCCTTTCGATAAAGTCGTGGAGATTTTTAAGAGCTTCGGATTCAAGCTCAAATTCCTCAAGGCATGCGTGTATCTGTTCCACGCTCTTAATGTAATCGTCGAGTTCACTCATGCGATGAAGCAGCTCCCACAGGCCGGTTCGCATATCGTGGTCCTTTTTAAAACTGCCATAATCATTCAAAAACTGCACATGGGAGAGCAGCTCCATCATCTGTGAACGCAGCTTTGGATATTTGAGGATATCTTTAAAGACGCCTATGCGGTACGAAGCTACATAGGGATCATCCGTCATTGCCCGCATCACGGAGGCTATGGTGCTGCGCTCAACGGTCTTGGGACTCAGCTTATCACAGATGGAATCCAGGCCCAGATCATGCCAGGCGGCGTCAGACATGTTTTTGTAGATGATGCCGTCAATTGGCGGGAATAATATGCTTAAGGGGTTTTTCTTTGCCATATCAAAGCTCCTCTGTAAGGTTTTGTGTATCCATATACGGTATTATATCACAAAATATCATACGGTATGTAACAGATACAGGCTCAAAAGCGTTATTTATATGGAATGTGTGAAGATGCCGTGATACAATGACTGTATGAAAAGAGAGGAGGTATGGTCCGTGGATATGATTTATGATCTGATACTCAGGAATAAGAAAAAAAGGGAAGAACAGGAGTGTCTTTATTCCGGTAGTTATGTGTTTAACAGAAAAGAGTATTTTATCGAAATCTTTGAAAATGCCGTGAGAATCTCGCGCAAGGTCAAGGGGAGTATATTCACATTTAATAAAAAGAATGCTGAGGATGCCGTAAGAAAGGCATATATACTCTATGCCTTAACGACCGGTAAGGGGCTTGAGATCAAAGAGTATTTCCTGGGAAAAAGAGAAAACGGGAGTGTGCCGGATAAGGAATATAAGGCATATAATGAGGAGTCGCAATTGCCTTTTGTGGTATCTATGCTTAAGGATAATATGCTGATTCATAATAAGCAGGAAGGTCAATGTGGCGGCATATTCGGCAATCAGGCAATAATGGATTATGTGGTGAAAGCAAAACGAAGCAATTATCAGTCTGATAAAAAGATGATAGCTTTGTTTGCATATCTTATAAGCCGCAGCCGTGAGTATGAAATGGATCGTTTCATGAACCAGTGGACAGCGATAAATGCGATATATGATCAGATCGTAGGTGAGTATAAAGAGCTGTTAAGTAAAAGTATTAACGAGATCATGGAAAGCGCAGCCGTAAATGACAGGATCACAAAAAAGCGTAAAACAGATCTGATGGAGTTACCGGACAGCGATAATAAGAAGATATTTTTTATCCTTCGTTTTATGGAATACAGCAAAAAGCTCAGGATTGGAAAAAATGACTCCAAATCGGACAGAAACCGGGAACTTGGAACCATCGATAACACATATCAGGACTATTTCAAATACTTTATCAGCGCAAAGAAATACGATGAGGGAAAAAGAGTATTTTATGATTGCGGCGGGATAGAAAAGGTCTGTCTGGATCAAGGATGGGAAGAATACAATTGGGATGATGTCGATACGCAAAGAGCCTATGAATCTTTAAGAGACAGGGCAAAGGGAGCGGATAATACCCTGTATGCTTTTATGACCTTTACCTTGCCTTATCATATACGTAATGATTATGTTCACGGCAGCATGACTTCACTTATTTTTTCGGATGCATATAATGTGAATAAACTGGCTATAGCCAATTATTTTATGGACAGTCTGATCACTCAGATGCTGCCGGTATTATTTGATGAAGCCGGATTTGAAAGATTGCTCAGGGAGATTCATACTTATCATTTTTCAAGGATGGGCAAAAAACTCAAACAGGACCAAAAGAGCAAGGATGTTTCAGTAAGAGATAAAGCGCAGAGGGTGTTGGCAGATCGTAAATTGCTATATGATCTTATAGACAAGAAGGACAGCAGTCTTTCCTGGCTGAAGAAAAGTCTGCAATAGCCGGTAGGAACGACAGGGGCAGAATTGAACATCAAAATGCGCGGGCGGCAGGCGGCTTGTGGAAGCAGCCTGTTTTTGTTATAATGAGAGGGCGCACAGGAGGGCTTGAATGACTACCCAATGAAGGCCGGGAGGAAAGAATGATGGTGCAGGGCAGAAAACTACCGATCGGGATACAGGATTTTGAGAGCCTAAGGAAAGATGATTATGTTTATGTAGATAAAACAGAATATATTTACAGACTGGTGCACAGCGGAAAACCTTATTTTCTGAGCCGCCCCCGTCGTTTCGGGAAAAGCCTGTTTTTATCGACGCTCCGCGCCTATTTTGAGGGTAAAAAGGAGCTTTTTAATGGACTGAAGATCATGGAACTGGAGGGGGACGGACCGGATGCATGGCAGAAATATCCGGTGTTCTATTTTGATTTCAATAAAGACGAGTATAAAAGGGAAGCTGCTATAGAGAGTGTCCTTGAGGGACATTTGCAAAAATGGGAAGAGCAGTATCGTGTCGATAAAGGTTCGCGCTCCCTTGCGGGCAGGTTTCAAGATCTGATCGAAAAGGCATACGAAGAGAGCGGAAAGGGTGTTGTCGTTCTGGTGGATGAGTATGACAAGGCTCTTCTGGAATCGGACGAAGAGAGGCTGGAGCACAATAAAACCGTTTTTAAGGGCTTTTTCAGCACTTTGAAAAGCTATGATCATTATCTTAAGTTTGTTTTTCTTACCGGAGTGACCAAATTTTCGAAGGTGAGCATTTTCAGCGATCTTAACCAGTTGAATGATATATCGCTGGATCATGAATATAACGGGATATGCGGGATCACTCAGCAGGAATTGACGGATGTGTTTTCGACAGAAATAGATCAGCTGGCACAGAAAGAAGGCATGGATCGTGAAATGTGTTTGGCTGAGCTGAAAAAAATGTATGATGGGTATCATTTTGCTTATGGTGAGGAGGGGGTATACAATCCCTTTAGCCTGTTAAATGCATTTTCGAAAAAGGCATTTGGCATGTACTGGTTTGCTACAGGTACGCCGACATTTCTGATCGAAAAACTGAAGAGATCCGGCTTTGATGCGAAGTGCTTTACCGGTGATGAATTCTATGAAGAAGAGGGAAGCCTTACGGATTACAGGGTGGAGAGTGATGATCCTGTGCCGCTGTTTTATCAGACCGGTTACCTTACGATCAAAGGTTTTGATAAGGAATTCCGAAGCTATGCGCTGTCTTATCCGAATGAAGAAGTAAAATATGGTTTTTTAAAGAGTCTGGCGCCATACTATCTGTGCGCGGAGAAAGAGGCAAATCCGCTGGATGTGCGTAGTTTTGTTCTGGATATACGCAAAGGGAATACGGATTCTCTCAGGGACCGCTTCACAGCGCTTTTTGCCCGTCTGCCGTATCCGGCAGATGAGAAGGCAGTAGAGCAGAACTTCCAGAATGTGATCTATATCGTATTTATGCTGCTGGGGCAGTATACCTTCACGGAGATCCACAGTGCCAAAGGAAGAGCAGACTGCATAGTCGAGACTGAGGAATACGTATACATCTTTGAATTCAAGCGCGACAAGAGTGCGGAGGAAGCGCTTAAGCAGATCGAGGATATGGGCTATGCAAAGCCCTACACAGCGGATAAGCGTAAGCTTCTTAAGGTCGGTGTAAACTTTGATTCGAAAGAACGCAGCATAAGCGGCTGGGAAGTGAGATGAGCTGATCAAAGGACGCCTAATGCCGGATCGCGCCGGCGGGGGCATTGCTTTAGAGCCCGATTTCTGCTATAATATCTGCCGAATGGTGCCAGGGCGCCAGGGGGTAAAATACTACAGAGAAGGAGACAAAGATATGGACTATCGCAAAGCATATGAATTCTGGCTGAATGATGATTATTTCGATCAAAAGACCAAGGAAGAGCTTAAGTCTATCGAAGGAAACGATAAGGAGATCGAGGACCGTTTTTACAAGGATCTTGAATTCGGCACCGGCGGTCTGCGCGGCGTTATAGGCGCAGGAACCAACCGCATGAATATATATACGGTGCGCAAGGCATCGCAGGGTCTGGCTAATTATATCAATAAAGCAGGTACAGGCGCGCAAGGCGTGGCTATAGCATATGATTCCCGCCGCATGAGCCCGGAGTTTGCGGATGAGGCAGCGCTCTGCCTGGCAGCAAACGGCATCAAGGCATATGTATTCGATGCTCTCCGTCCCACGCCCGAGCTTTCATTTGCACTGCGCACACTGGGCTGCACGGCGGGCATAGTTGTGACTGCCAGCCATAATCCGCCCGAATACAACGGATACAAAGTATACTGGGAAGACGGCGCTCAGGTTACGCCTCCCCATGATACCGGCATAATAGCGGAAGTTAATGCTATAAGCGATTTCCATACCATGAAGACCATGGATAAGGCAGAGGCGGAGTCTAAAGGTCTGTATCAGGTCATCGGCAAAGAGATCGATGATAAATACATGGCAGAGCTTAAGAAGCAGATAATACATCCCGAAGTAATAGCTGCTGTAGCAAATGATATAAAGATAGTTTATACGCCTTTCCACGGCACCGGCAATGTGCCCGTACGCCGCATACTGGATGAGCTGGGCTTTAAGAATGTGTATGTAGTGCCCGAGCAGGAAGAGCCGGATCCCGATTTCACCACTCTGGATTATCCCAATCCCGAGGATCCCAAGGCGTTTACCCTGGCGCTCAAGCTGGCAAAGGAAAAAGGCGCCGATATCGTTATGGCTACGGATCCCGACGCAGACCGTCTGGGCATATATGCGCTGGATACCAGGAGCGGTGAGTATGTGCCTTTCACCGGTAATATGTCCGGTATGCTGATCGCTGAGTATATCTTAAGAGAGCGTCTGGCAAACGGCAGCATGCCCAAGAATCCGGCGCTGGTAACTACCATTGTTACCACCAATATGGCTCACGCCATCACAAAGGC
>CADAHD010000010.1 GCA_902787595.1 uncultured Lachnospiraceae bacterium | reverse complement strand
ATCCGCGCTGTGACGATACATTCTTTATTTCAATATCTGACAGATCACCTGCATAATACTGCTCGGCGCCTCTGCTTATCTCATCTTCGGTATATGCTCTGAAATAATCTCTTAACTCCACTTTACCAAAACCTCTTCTTAACTATCGTTTCTCTTCTTCCGGAAGACGATCCCTGTTTCTTCTCTTCTTCAGCGATCTTTTCCATTTCCTGCTGATAAAATCTCTTCATATCCCTTGGACAGTTTTCGATCGTATACCCTTTCAGCATGACCAGCGGCATATCCTTTGTTTCCTTTTTCAGGATCTTCCTTATCCTGTTTGTCACGCTTTCTACTGTGGCATGCGACTCCCAGTTGATAAGCTTTTGTATATTATTCTCTATGTAATCCATAACTTCTTTTTCACTGCAGCCCCAGTGGATCATTTCTTCCACGCGCCTTACTATGCTCATGCTGCTGTCTTCACCATAATAAGAATGAAAACGGTATTTCCTGATGATCACTGCCAGTTCACTTTCCGATCCACTGCCGAATCTGATCCCGTTTTTGTCGATCTCTTTTATGGTTTCCTTATCCGGAAGATAGAATGATCCTTCCGGCCATATGTGACTGCGCTTAAGTTTTAACGCCTTTTCTCTGTAACCGATACTGTTATAACACAACACATCAGTATCCATATTTGACATCGCAGGAACTGTTTTTCCTTTATACTGAGCCAGGAAATACTCACGCTTTTCCTTCTCGCTTATACCCTCGGCATTTAATACGCCCAATACGGCATCAAACATCTTATAACTGAAAATGCCATACAGATAAGCGCAGGTCTTGATCGCCGCCTTAAGATATTTTATTTTGATATAGCTGCTTTCTTTGGGGCTTTCATACAATTCTTCAAAGTATTCCGCTGCCTCCGATGCTATGCAGTACCCTTTACCGGATATATTGCATATCAATCCCCTGTCATAAAAGCAGTCAAGCATTTCTTCCGTTGATCTATCCTCACGCTTATCACTTTCATCCAGCAAAAACTGTTTTAAGAATTCATATTCTGCCAGGGAAAGCATATCAAATATATCTTCTATGGCTTCACGATCATATTTACTGCATATCCTTTCTACTATCTCCGCTTTCCTCATACCGGCATAGATATATATACCGTATCTGTCTGCTATTGATTTGAGCGTATCCAGTTTATGCCCTCCCACCAGGCTCCTCATGGGCAGCTTTATTGATGAGTTAACTTCTCTTCTTGCAGTCTCCGGCGCAAAACGCTTACGCATCGCATTATCCGTTTTTTTATCCGATACAGCCAGTTCACTCGCGTAATACATTGTATTATTATGTTCCGCTGCAGTTTTGCCGCTGTATATATCCATCATTATCCGGTTGATATCCCTGATATCCCAGACCTCCGCCGGCATATTATGATCAGACCTTTTGATAAGCTGCGGTATTTTAAGCTCCCCTGCGCTTTGAGTCTCTGATACTTTATCAATAAAAAAAGAAAGCTGCGCTCTTGTTTTTCTGCCGCTTTCCTTTGGCAAGACCAGGACTCCTCTGTCTTTTTCGGAAAAGAGCTCTTCTATTGTATCTCCGTGAGCTTCCTCAACACTCAGTTCTCCTTCAACCGGGTGAATGCCAAAAGCAATACATACCGCTGCCGTTAACTCTTCCGGCGTATATGTTCCCGGTATGCTTATCTGCCTCATGAACACAGGATTGCTTCTCGCCAGTATCAGATTAAATATGATCCTCTTATCTTCAGCCTTCTTCATGCTGTATATCCCTTTCGTTAACCGGCATGCAGGTCTTTTAAGACCTGCTTATGCCGATGATAAACTGCACTCCGTCTTTTTCCCTTACCAGCCCGGCCCGCAGACTGAGCTTTATATACTCGTCTCCGAATTTCATTCGGTATTTGTGCTTAAATACTTTTCCATCCCGGGTAGCTGCAAGGATATTATCCTTCGTCAGCACTTTTTTGAGTACTTCCCTGTCATCGGGATGTATGCGCCCCTCACTGTTTATATATGATTCTTCAAAGAAGTTAAGTCCCACCTTGCTGATGCCCTGAGCCGAATACTCCTTTGATGAAGAATACTCCATATATGCTCCGCTGTCCGGATCCACCGTGTATATAGCGATAAAATCGCCCATAAGCGCCGAGATCCTTGAATAAGTTGCCTGCTCTTCTTTTAACCTGTCGAGAGTTTCTCTTTCTCTCATCTGGGCATCAACATTATTAACACCTATGATTATCTGATCTCCGTCCCCGCCCAATCTTAACGCTTTCATATTTACATATATCGTATCACCGTAGGAATCCGCTCTGTATGTATAAGTAAAAACGCCATGTTCATCTATGGACGATACAACATTCTCTTTTGTAAATGTCCTGACAAAACCATCCCTGTCATATTCATGAATATACAGCATTGCATCCTTACGGCTTGCCGCAAAGAAATCATCGCCTTCCCTTTTAACCCTGATATCTATATTTTCTCTGTCAGGTTCATATTCGATAAAGTGCCCGGTCTTAAGATCAACCTGATAAATATCAATGTAATCCACAGAAAGTGCCCTTGCGATCCCGGTAAATGTAAGACCTTTGTCACTCCTGGGGGTTATTCCCACTATTGCCAGGGCATATGCCGAAACACTCTTCGCCTCATTCTCTGCAACCTTTGTTATGAAAGCATGTATGATATCTCCGTTATCCGTGATCTCATGCACAAAAACTTTCTGTCCCTTTTTCTCACAATCCAGCGCAGCCCTGTAAAATGCAATATTCAGCTTTCCGCTAAGCTCGCTTATAGCTACGGGCTTTTTCCCTGCTCCGAAAAGAGAATACCTTTTTGCTACTTTCTTATATGCTTTATTTGCGCGTATCACCTTCAGGCTCTGTTTATCGCTCTCAACGATCATTGCCGGCTGCGCGTCCAGAGTCATGCGGCTGGCGTTTTCTTCTTCGCTTGTTTTGGAACCCAGATCATACAGATTTATGGCGCTTACAACAGAATGGTAATCCTCTTCTTCAGGCTTCTCAAATCCTACATTCATGCCTTCCTTATGTCGTTTCATAAGTTCTTCCATAGAAATAGGTTTGCAGAAATAATAGCCCTGCATTCTCGTGCATCCCACTTCGCACAGGAAGTCTGCCTGCTCCTGTGTCTCCACGCCTTCGGTCACGGTTTCTATGCCCAGGCGCACAGCCATTCTCATAAGCTCTGCAAGCATTACCCTTGATTTGGGATTGGTATCAAACTGTCTCATGAACTGCATATCAAATTTGATAACATCAAACTGCATATCCTGCAGCAGATTGAGCGATGAATAACCGCTTCCGAAATCATCCATCCATACTTTAAATCCCAGATCCTGGAAACGCTTTACCTGTTCTTTGATATAAGCAAAGTTTTCTCCTATCAGGCTTTCCGTGATCTCGATGGTAAGCAGCTCCCTTGGCATTTCGGCTGTATCCACGCGATTGCATATCTCCTCCACAATATCGCACATATCAAAATCTGCCCTGGACAGATTGACCGATACCGGAACGATGCCGACATTTTCACGCTTTCTCTTTTTATAATTCTCGATTATCACATCTACCATGTGAAGATCCACTTTATATATGAGCTTGGTATCCTCCAGCACAGGTATGAAATCCGCAGGAGAGAGCATGCCCTTTTCCGGATCTATCCATCTTGCAAGAGCTTCTTCATCGCAGGCCTTCCCGCTGGTAGATCTGATGATGGGCTGATAGTACGCCGTTATCCAGTTTTCGTTTATAGCCCTGTCAAGATTCTCTATAACATACTTGCTGTTCAGCTCCCTCTTAAGCATTTTATCGTTATAATATGCATATTCCGAACGCTTATCATTCTTTATGCTGAGCGCAGCGTATTTAGCTCTGTCACATGCAAGAGATGTTTCGACCATGCCCATGGAATCCGGATAAATGCCTGCGCGCATGGGCAGCGATTTCTTTGAATTGCTGTTTTTAAGCTTTTTGAAAATGTTTTTTAAGTTTTCTTCAAGCCCGTCTATTTCCGCTATTACGGCAAAATGATCCTGTTCAAAACGGCTGCAGGATTCTTCCCCGAATTCTTCCGAAAGCAGTATAGCCACTTCCCTGAGCAGCTTGTCACCTTCAAGATATCCGTATTTCTTATTGTAATCTCCCATGCCGCAAAGATTCAGAAAGAGCACTGCGGAATCTATGCCGCCGGCATGCATCTTTTCCCTTGCATTCTCGGCAAGCTTAAAGAAAAATGTCATGCTGGGCAAGCCGGTAAGCTGATCGTAATTCATCCGCCTTACAAGCTCGCTTTCCTTTGCGGAACGTTCTCTTCCCCTGCCCTTTTTGCTGACTTCAAACCGGGAATAATACTTTTGTTTATTCTCATACATCCTCTCATCCGCAAGTCTTAAAGCCATGCGGACGTTGCGGCTGTCTTTCTCCACGCTGCCTCCAAGGGCTATCGATACGTCTCCCTTTGCCTCGCAGCTTTCCAGTACCTCCGCCATCTTCTGATCCAGATATTCCTGAGTTATATCCGTAAGTATTATCGAAAACTCATCGCCGCCGGCGCGGAAAATATGCTTTTCCTCAAATATACCGCGCAGTATATCGGCCGCACTTCTTATAAGATTGTCTCCGGCATTGTGGCCTTCAACATCATTGATCTCCTTAAGTCCGTTTATATCCGCAAAGATAACGCCTACCGAAGTAAGCGGTGATTTTCCGTTGCTTAAGGAATCAACATAATTGTTCATTTCGTTACGGTTCATAACTCCCGTAAGCATATCTTTTGAACCCAGGAACTTAAGCCTGTCCATCAGAAGATGATTGCCCATCTCCGATCCCAGAATATGTGTCGTTACCTCAAGCGTATCCTTGATGGTGGTGGCGCGGCTTTCATCATAATTGAGCGCCCAAATGAAGCCCATGCGCTCACCGCGTGATTTGAGCGGGAAAAGAACGATATTATGCACGCCTGCATCTGTCAACGATTTATACCATGCGGGATTTCTCTCTTTTATAACTTCCATATCCCTTTCATTCTTGGCAATGATGCAGTTGCTTCCCGCTATCGTGCTCTCCCAGGAATCGGCGATATCATAGAATTCGTTATCAAGATAAGTCTCCATGGGCAATAGAGAAGTACCTTCTGCAAAGGCTTCACCCAGAACCTCGCAGGATCTCTCGTTATCATTCAATGCCAGCACGCAGCAGTGCTCTGCATCGCAAAGCTTGCGTATGTCTTTGATGATATCCTTTATCGTAGTTTTAAAGTCCGTGGTACTGCTTAACTTTATACAGCTTTCAAGAGCCAGTGAAGCAGCATTTGAAGACATTACAGACATATTGGAGGTATCCGCTTCAAAGCTGATCTCCATCAGATACAGGCAATAGCAGATATTTCCGTTGTCCGGCCAGAGAGGTATGAACATCATATTGAACCAGACATTCATCCTGTCGGGATGCGCATAGGAATGAAGACATTTTTTTAGTACGGCGGAACGGTAAGAATAATCTTCAAAATTCAGATCTCTTGTAAGGTAATCCGTATAAAGAGTATTGGGCGTGAACTTATCCCTGAGCATCTCTGTTCCCGGAGCAGGGTTTTCTATCGAAGCGATATAAGCCTTATTTCCGGCAACAAGACGGATATCTCCGTAAGTGTCTCCGTCTTTTTTCTCAACGGATACAACACACGCCATTGTCTGAATACTGTCTAACAGATTTTGAAAATCCATACTACCCCTCCATATAACCCTTTAAGTCAGACTGACAATATGTTCATCAATCCACATGTGATACGGGCTCGTATCTCAGGCGCAGTTTAGGAAGCTGCGTCATCGTCGCATAGTAGTTCACAGCCCAGTCTTCGCTGCCATCGTCGATATTGACGCCGTCTGCAGGCGTCGCAAATATCTTAAGAGTCAGATCCGCTGCGCCGTTTAGCGGCTTATCAAAGAATGCTTCCATAAGATCAACGAATTTAGTTCCCGGAGCCTTATAGAACCAGCGTCCGTTAAGCTCCATCATAAGCGAAAGCTCATCTTCAAAATAGAGCTCGCAGAATTCCGGGTTAGCTTCAAAATGTATATCCATCGCAAGTCCGTCTGCATCTTCCGCTCCGCCCCAGCGTAATCTGAACGGCAGGGCCGCATCTTCTTTTATCTCTATGGGCGCCTGATAATAAGGATCGTTCATTATCTCCTTATATTCCTTAAGTATGGGCTGCGCTATTCCCGCTCTTTTATTATTCGGGTCCTCTATTTCAAGTCCCAGCCTGCCGCGGTCACGGAACTGATAGAAGGTAACGCCGTCAAACCATCCGGCTTTATCATTTTTTATATGATCCAGAAAACGCTTTACCGTCTCTCCCTGATGAAGAGGCCCGGTAACATCGCCGTCTGCATTCAGTTCTCCGGATATCATCGGCTTATCCTGCCCTGTCACCCTGCGAAGACGCGCAGAGGTATTCTTAAAATCGTTATAAGTTTTTTGGGTAGGCGTAAAGTTATGTCTGCCTCCGTCATCTTTTTCCGCGATATCATAAGGCCAGCCGTAATGCAGGGCCAGATAGCGGTCTGCGCTCCATATATCCGCAGCTTTATAAGCCTCGAGCAGATCCTCTTCCCTGTCAACCGGCGCATCTTCCCCTTCCGCAAAACCGGCGCAGAGTATGGTCGATACATTTGGCGCTTCCTCTTTGATGATGGCGTTAAAGCGCACAAAGAAATCACCTATCTCTTTAAAACTGAAACGCTTATTGTGGGTAAACCAGTTACCCGTGCATTCATGATTTATACGCAGACGCATGCGTCCGTATGTACGCAGCTGTCTTGCAAATTCACGAAGCAGCTCATCTTCCAGCGAACAGTCGATCGTGATGGTAAGGGTCACATCCTGACCGTGACGACGTATATCTTTCATAAACCTGAAAGGCTCATCATTCACTCCGAAAGGAAAATAATCATCATAAGGATAATCCCAGGCAAAGTTCACCTTTTTATCCTTCCAGGCTTCGGAGATCCTCGCGGGCCACTCCTTATCCTTCGGATAATAGGTATACATCAGGTTGATATTTCTGTGAGGTCTTCCCAGAGTATGCAGGATATAATCCTGATCAACATATTCTCCGCGTTCGCTGCCGTCTGATAAGTCCAAAGCCAGACCTGCTTTGCCCATATGAATAGCGTGCAGTTTTTCGCTCATATTTTACCCTCCTTTGGGATGTTCGCTGTATGAATTTACAGATACGGGATACTTATTTTAATCTGACTGTCTTAAGTCCGCCTTCGGTCACCAGCACATAAGAATGCGGACTGCTGCCGGGCAGCATAAGATATACGGAATCGTCAAAATTCCCCCTGTATTTGAATCTGCCCTTTATCGTATATATTTCACATGAAGAAGAATTGTATATTATGATCTGATCGCCGGAGAAACGCAGTTCCTTATAATCAATGTCAAAGTGAATACTGCATTTGTACTCTCCCTTCTGATCATAAACATCGCAGATATATTTGCTGTTTCCGTTTTTGTCGTAATAGACGAGTCCCACATGATCGCTGCCATGGTACACGGAGCGGACTTCATCCTGCAGACGGTTTTCGCTTATGCTGGTAGGGCGCTGCGCGCCTTCATATATCGTCATCCTGTCGTTTCCGACAGAGAACGCCGTATCATCATCCAGAAAGTCCACCATGGGTACCAGTTCATTGGGATACTCATGTCCGCTTACAAAATTATCGGTCTCATTCTTACCGACTTCGCCAAAATTATAGAACGCAACACGGCTGGTGATGCGCCCGTTATCTACATAAAGAAAGGATACTCCTACCAGCCTGCCGTCATCGGAGATGCCTATGGCCGAAGGATAACCGCTTTGCGACATGGTGGTGCGGAAATAAGATATGGTCGTCCCGTCATGATAATACAGGTATACGGGCGTGATATCTATATCGTCCAAAACCGCAGCAACCACACCGCCCTCCGACATTCTGAGCATCTGTACGGGGCTGGGCGTGGATATCTCTCCTATGGTGCCGGTCCTGTCATAGATATATATATTACGGCCTCCCCTGTCAGCCACAGCCACGTAATCTCCGTTAACCTCCACCATCGGATCCTGCATTACATAGGAAAAGCTCCATATATCCTGACCTTTTGAGTTGGTGCAGTGTATACCGTCGGAGCTGTAGGATACGAAATCGGTGCCATAGGGAAGAATGGTTGCTCCGGTGGTAGGCTTCCAGTCCACTATCGAAACAACCTCCATGGTTTCATATACCCTGTTGATATAATCCCGGATATAAAGGATTCCCGCCACAAGCAAAATCAGTATCAGCGCTCCCCAGAAAGCAAAGCGGCGCGCTTTAAGCCTGAACTGCTTACGGCGGAATTCCGCCATATCTACTACATTATTCTGTTTTTCCTCTTCTTCGTGCTGATGCTTTTTTGACATTAAATACTCTTACCAATCAAACTGATAAATGGTTGTTGTATGATACTCCTTATCGGGTCCGAATACAGGCTGAACAAAATTCTCATGATTTATTGCATCCGGATAATACTGTGTCTCCAGGCAGAATCCCTTTCTGGGTCCGTTGGGGAAGTTGCTCTTTCCCTTATTCTTTCCTATGCAGTTGCCGGCATAGAACTGTACGCCCGGAAGATCGCTGAACACTTTCATGCTGCGTCCGCTCTTGGGGTCGCTCACTTCCGCGATCAGCTTCTTCTTTCCGTTATAGCCGTCCACGCAGAAATTGTGATCATAACCCTTTACCAGCTTAAGCTGGGTGAAATCTTTATTATCGATCTCCTTGCCTATCTTCTTGGGCTTCGTAAAGTCCATGGGAGTTCCCTTTACTTCGGGCAGATTGCCTGTAGGTATGGCCTGCGCATCAACCTCGGTATATCTTGATGCATAAAGGGTAAGGATATGATCATGGATGCTTGCGCTTGCGGGTCCCTGGAAATTAAAGTAGGAATGATTCGTCATATTGATCACGGTATCCCTGTCGGAGCTTGCGTTATACTCGATCTTAAGCTCGTTTTTGTCGGTAAGGGTATAGGTTACGCTCACCTTCATATTCCCGGGATGTCCCAGATCGCCATGCTTCTTTTCCAGCGAAAGCTTTACGCTGTTCTTTCCTGCTTCCGCGGTCCACAGGCGCTTATGAAATCCGTTCTTGATATCGCTGTGAAGATTGTTTGCCTTATGATCATTGATAGGAAGCTGTACCTTCTTTCCGTTAACCTTATAGCTTCCGCCCTTTGTACGGTTGGCTATAGGTCCCACTGTTGCTCCGAAAAAGCTGCCGTTCTTGAAATACATCCACAGCTTGTCGTAGCCCAGTACCACATCCTGTACACGTCCCTTCTTATCGGGAACGAAAAGACTCTTCAAGATCGCGCCGTAAGTGATGATCTCAGCACTCATGCCGTTCTTGTTTTTGATGGTGTACAGTTCCACCTCTTTGCCCTCAGGGGTGGTGCCAAAGATTGTTTTTTCTACTGACATTTTTTTCCTCCTTCAAGGATCTTTATATTTCCGTCCGTCCTTCAAAGGCACGGAGCAGAGTTACCTCGTCAATATATTCCAGATCCCCGCCCACAGGAACGCCGCTGGCTATGCGGGTCACCTTGATCCCGGCGGGTTTGATAAGTTTACTGATATACATGGCTGTGGTCTCGCCTTCCAGAGATGAATTGGTGGCTATTATCACCTCGTCCACATCGTCTTTAAGACGCTCTATCAATTCCTTGAGCTTTATATCCGAAGGCCCTATTCCGTTCATCGGAGAAATAGCTCCGTGCAGCACATGATAGACTCCGCCGTATTTGCCGGTTTTTTCGTATGCTGCCAGGTCGCGCGGATTTTCCACCACCATTATCATCTTATGATCGCGCTTGGGATTTGCGCATATGGGACAGTACTCCGCATCCGTGAGCGTGCAGCAGCCTGCGCAGTAACGCGCTTTTTCCTTGGCCGCCATTATGCTTTCGGACAGGCGTTTTACCCTGTCGAGTGGCAGGTTGATGATATAAAAAGCCATGCGTTCCGCCGACTTTTTCCCTATGCCCGGCAGAGCGGCAAGCTCCTCCACAAGCCGGTTTATATCTGCGCTATAGTATTCCATGATACCTTAGAAGGGCAGATTAAGACCTGATGAAATTCCTCTCATCAACTCATCACTCTCTGACTCGGCCTGATTGATGGCTTCGTTCACTGCCGCGATGATCATATCCTGAAGCATCTCAACATCATCGGGATCCACTGCATCGGGAGAAATGGTGAGTTTGACCAGATTCTTTTTACCGGTAACTGTAGCCTCCACAGCCCCGCCGCCGCTGCTGGCAGTATATTCTTTCTCATCCAGCTCCTTCTGCTTTTCTTCCATCTGACGCTGCATGCGCTGCGCCTGCTTCATCAGATTGTTCATATTGCCCGGCATGCCTACGCCGTATGCTCCTTTTCTTGCCATTAATAGATCTCCTCTCTTTTTATGGTTATTATATTTATTCTACATCATATGTAATGTTGAACAGTGCCTCAAGATCCGCAAACTGCACTCCGAAATCTTCCTTCTTATCATAGTGGGTCAGTTCGAAGTTTACTTCTTTTCCTGCATGTTCATCAAGAATCTCCTTGAGCTGCTGATAAAATACTTCCCTCACGGTCTTTTCCTGGAATTCATCTTCAAAACATATCAGCAGAACTCCGTTATCGTTCATGGAAGGTTTTGCTTTGCTCAATTCACCCTTAAGCAGATGATCGGCCTTTCCGATTATCACCGGCCAGTCGCGCACTATCTGCTCTATATCCTCGGGCACCGCTATGGATAATTTTACCTGAGGCTTGGAACTAACGGCAGGGCGCGGCCCCTCTGCTGCCGGTATCGCATTAACCACGGGTATCCCGTTTTCCAGCTTTTTCTCCAGATCCTTAACACGCTGCAGGAGCGCCGATATATCCGTATCCATCTGCGGTTTCATCAGCCTGATAAGATAAGTCTCCAGCATTATGCGCTTTTGCGTCGCATAACGCACAGCCTGCTGCAGCTCGGAAAAAACATTGATATATCTGAGAACGGTGTTCATATCGATCTGCGCAGCTTCTTCTTTCAGCAGTTTAAGATTATCGGAAGACACATTCAGGACTTCCTCCATATCATCACCGTCCGATGCTTTAAGCAGCATGATATTACGCAGATACCAGAGATAATCCGCCACAAACTGGCCTATCTCACGGCCCTGCATCACCACGTCTTCCACGGTATTCATTGCAGCGCTCACATTACCCTTTATGACCGCTCTGGTAAGCTCGCTGAATACTTCCGTATCCACAGCCCCCAGTATATCCAGCACTTTATCGTAGGTCAGCACCTCGCCGAAATTAAAGGCCACGCACTGATCCAGAAGACTCAGGCCGTCTCGCATAGAACCGTCGGCTGCCCTGGCCACATACATGATGGCTTTATCCTCAACCTGCACGCCCTCGGCGTCGGTCAGTTCTTTCATGCGCGCCGCTATGGTCTGTATGTCTATGCGCTTAAAATCATATCTCTGGCAGCGGCTCAGTATGGTCACGGGAAGCTTGCCCGGATCCGTAGTAGCCAATATAAAAATAACATATGCCGGCGGTTCCTCAAGAGTCTTGAGCAGCGCATTTGATGCGCCGGGTGAAAGCATATGGGCCTCATCAAGTATGTACACTTTATATTTGCCGTCAACCGGAGGATAGCTCACCTCTTCGATTATGGTTCGCACATCATCCACGCCGTTATTCGAAGCAGCATCCAGTTCGGACACATTAAGACTGCTGCCGGAAGCGATAGCTTTGCACATATCGCATTCACCGCAGGGGCTGCCGTCCTCCAGTGGATTTAAGCAATTTGCCGCTCTGGCCAGTATCTTGGCAACGGTTGTCTTACCCGTTCCTCTCGTTCCGCAGAACAGATAGGCGTGGCCCAGTCTGTTCATCTTAAGCTGGTTTCGAAGTGTTGTAACTATATGATCCTGTCCCTTAACATCATTAAAGTTCTGTGGTCTGAATTTTCTGTATAAAGCAGTATATGACATCTTACTCGTCACCAAAGCTGATGCCCAGCATCTTTGCTTCCTTTACTATCGTAGCATCAGGATCCACGGTCTTTAATTTGCCGGCTACTTCCTTAAGCGGCACCTTCACCACTTCACGGTTCTTATAGCCCACCATAAAACCGTATTCATCCTTTAATATAAGTTTGCCCGCTTCCGCTCCCAGACGGGATGCGAATACCCTGTCATAAGGGCAGGGAGCGCCTCCGCGCTGCATATGTCCGGGCACCGTAACCCTTACCTCAAGCCCTGTCTTCTTCTGGATAGCGTCAGCCACCTCGTAAGAAACGCTGGGGAAAGGATATTGCTCCATCTTCTTTTTGTACTCCTTCTTTGAGAGCTTCGAATCTTCCTCGGATATAGCGCCCTCTGCCACAGCCAGTATAGTAAAACGGCTGCCGCCTGCCTCGCGTTTCTTGATGGCCTTGATCACCTTATCTATCTTATAAGGGATCTCGGGGATCAGGATTATGTCCGCGCCCGAAGCCATGCCGGCGTTTAAGGTAAGCCATCCGGCCTTATGTCCCATTACTTCCACGATGAACACCCTGCCGTGGGAATCTGCGGTAGTGTGTATGCAGTCGATAACTTCCGTTGCTATATCCACAGCGCTCTGGAAACCGAAGGTCATATCAGTCCCCCACAGATCGTTATCTATAGTCTTGGGAAGGGTGATGATATTAAGCCCTTCCTCTCTGAGGCGGTTGGCTGTCTTATGTGTTCCGTTGCCGCCCAGTATTATCATACAGTCGAGATTCAGCTTATGATATGTGTGCTTCATCTCTTCTACTTTATCCCTGCCCTTCTCATCGGGAATATCTATCTCTTTAAAAGGCATGCGCGATGATCCCAAAATAGTGCCGCCCTTAGTGAGTATGCCCGAAAAATCACGGTTTGTAAGCATGCGGAAATCGCTGTTGATCAGACCCTTGTATCCGTTCTGAAAGCCAAAGATCTCCACCTCCGTGCCGCTGTTATGCAGAGTCTTTACAACGCCGCGCATTGCTGCATTGAGCGCCTGACAATCTCCGCCGCTGGTAAGCATTCCTATTCTCTTCATAAGCGTAACCCTCCTTGAACTTACTATTTTACCACTACTGCCTTTTGTCTGCAAGGATATCGGCCAGTCGGGCGTACTCTGCAAGAGTCAGTTTTTCCCCCCTGATCATCTCCGAGATGCCCATCTCTGTCAGCGCTTCCTGAACGGTCTCACGGCTCAGATCCAGGGACGCCTCACCGGACAGTCCGTTGGCCAGAGTCTTCCTGCGCTGGTTAAAAGCCGCGCGTATCAGCGCAAACATAAACTGCGGATCTTTCGTCTCCACAGGCGGTTTTTCGTATACGTCCAGCCGGACGACCGCGCTGTCCACCCCGGGGCGTGGTATAAAGCACTCCGGCGGCACCGTGCAGATATAATTCGGTTTGGCATAATACTGCACAGCCAGCGAAAGGGCTCCGTAATCCTTGCTGCCCGGCCCGGTCTGCATGCGCTGGGCCACTTCCTTCTGTATCATTATGGTAATGCTCTCTATGGCTGCATTCTCTTCGAGTAGCTTCATGACTATGGGAGTGGTGATATAATAAGGCAGATTGGCCACCACCTTGTATTTCTCGCCGCCGCAAAGCTCCTTAAGATCCTGTTTCATGATATCGCCGTTTATAATGGTAACATTATCATGATCAGCAAGGGTTTCCTTTAATATGGGGATAAGCTCCTTATCTATCTCCACGGCAGTTACCGCGCCTGCGCTCTCCGCCAGAAGCTGTGTCATGGCTCCCAGTCCCGGGCCTATCTCCAGCACCCTGTCTTCTTCCCCGATGCCGGCTGCATTTACTATCTTTTCCAGCATGGAAGCATCTACCAGGAAATTCTGGCCGTATTTCTTCCTTATGCTGAATTTGTGACGGCTTAATATATCCGCCGTATTTCCCGCTGTTCCTATACGCATAGCACAACCATACCTTTTTATTCCTAAAATATGCTCCCTGTAGCGCATTTCAGTATACAACAAAACAGCCGGCTCTGCAAACCGGCGGTCTTCTTGAAATAACATATCAGGCGTGGTAACAGCGCTAAACTTGCATAAAAACAGCGTGAGTAGTATAATTCACCGCAGACACTGGTATTATAAGGAAGATGCATAATGAAAAAGATAGTCATGACAGGCGGCGGCACAGCCGGACATGTTACACCTAATATAGCTCTTATCCCCAAACTGCGCGAGCTTGGATACGAAATAGATTACATAGGTTCCAAAGAAGGCATAGAGAAGAAGCTCATCTCCGACCTGGGCATACCATATTACGGAGTATCCACAGGCAAATTCCGCCGTTATTTTGATCCCAAGAATTTTTCCGATCCTTTCCGCGTGCTCAAGGGATGTCATGAGGCAAAAAAGCTGCTTAAGGAATTAAAACCCAATGTCATCTTTTCAAAGGGCGGCTTCGTTTCCGTTCCCGTTGTACGCGCAGCTGCCAGCTTAAAAATCCCGGTGATAATACACGAATCCGATCTGACTCCCGGTCTTGCAAACAAATTATGCATACCGGTAGCCACCAAAATATGCTGCAATTTCCCGGAAACACTTAAATATCTTCCGGAAAAGAAGTCGGTCCTCACCGGTTCTCCCATAAGGGAAGAGCTTACCAAGGGTAATAAGGACGTCGCCTATAAACTCTGCGGCTTCGATAAGAACCGTCCTGTTATCATGGTAATGGGCGGAAGCCAGGGCGCCAGCGCCATCAACAAAGTGGTAAGGGATGCGCTTCCCAGGCTTCTTGAGAAATTTAATGTAATACATATCTGCGGTCAGGAGAAAATGGACAATATGCTCCTCACCACTCCCGGTTACAAGCAGTTTGATTATGTAAAGAGTGAACTGAAAGATCTGTTTGCGATCACCGATCTGGTAGTAAGCCGCGCCGGAGCCAACGCCATCTGCGAGCTTCTGGCCCTGCGCATTCCGAATGTGCTGATACCCCTGCCTCTGGCAGCAAGCCGCGGCGATCAGCTGCTCAACGCAGCATCTTTTGAATCACAGGGTTACAGCATAGTACTGCAGGAAGAAAATCTTGACGAAGATTCGCTTATGAACGCTCTGCATGAATTATATGAAAACAAAGATACTTATATTAAAAAGATGGAGGAATCATCGCAGTACAACGCGATCAATTCCATCATAAAACTTATCGAAGAAAACGCTACGCCGGAGGCCTGATCACAGGCCTCTTTTTTACGGTATCAGTACGCTTATCCCTTTCCTCCGAATACAAACAGCTGGTCCAAAAGCCTTATCTTTGCGAAATCGCCTTTTGCGGTGATCACTCCCGTCATAAAACCTTTCTGGAATGTCATGCGGCCTTCGACTATATCCATGAGCACATCCTTTTCCATGCTCATCTCAATATCCGCATATACCAGGTCTCCGTAGGAAGCCTCGAGCTCCTTGCCGTCTATACGCATCACAAAGGGTTTGTCTTTTCCCTTGATATTCACTTTGTATTTAAGATTTATTGAAGGGTCGGGCCTGAATGCCGCTGTAAACAGCTTAGGCAGATTATCTTCATTAACTCCCTTGTGGGATTTCATCTTGCCTTTAAAAAGGTCCGTCAGCTCCCTGATGTCCTCTTTCTGTGTAGCCACATATTTATCATCGGAAGCATACTCGGAAAGCTGTTCCGTCTCCTGCTGGGTAAGGGTGGTATTGCGTGTCTTGTAGGTAGCCTTGCGCACAGCCATCACACTTACGGGCAGCGCGGTGGTATGCTGGTTTACGCTGCGGTAGATATTCTCCGCCGCCTTCTCGATCAGCTTTTTATAGGTCTCGTTATTTTCAAGCTCCGATACTTCGGGCATATATCCGGATATTCCCGGGCATACCGTTCCGCCCAGAGACTGCCATGCATTCATAAGGTCGAGTTCCGCTTCTTTTTCACCATAAGTCGTGCTCATGACAACCGGCGCCATATAAAGCCGGCTTATCTTTTCCTTATCGCCATAAAGCCAGCAGGCATCCAGAAAACTCATCATCATTCCACCCACGCCGTGCCATTCCACTGTGGATGCAAGTATAACGCCATCGGCGTCCTTTAAACTGCGCGGAAGCGTGGTGATGCTGTTTTTCGCCTCAAAAAGATCGAATTTCTCAACCTTCACATTAAGCTCTTCAAAAACATTCATCATTATCTTTACAGCCACCAGCGTGGGATCGCCTATCAGTCCTCTTCCGCCGTAATATATATTTATCTTCATAAACCGGCTCCTTTCTTAATAATCCTGTCATTCTCCGGTACCGGCAGTTCTGTCAAGATCCCCAAGTAGGAGAGTTCGGCTTCGGAAATCATAGATTTCCTGCCTCACTTTTTCGCTTCGCTCAGGATGACAGTGCCCCCTCATGTAACCCGGCTCCCTCATGGGGATTCAGCCCGCAGGATCTTTTTTTTGTGACTGGCTCTTCTTCCATTTTATCAGGACATATATGCCGGTAAATAACAACCCGGCAACAAAACCTCCCAGATGCGCCATATAATCTATACCTTCATCAAGGCTGCCTCCGTAAAACAGCAAAAGCAGCGCTATCAGTATGCGATTGTAAAATCTTATGGATTTCCACTGCCTGTTCATCAGCATCCAGGCGATCAGCCCGCCCATCACGCCGTATATGGCTCCGGACGCTCCCATAGACGAATACGGTTCCCCTGTATTCATCTGTGACCATACGGATACTATGCCGCCGGCGATCCCGCATATAAAGTACATTATAGGATATGCCAGCCTGCTCATCTTTTCCTCCACCATGCTGCCGGCAGCATACAGCATAAGCATGTTTCCGGCCAGATGGCTCAGATTCCTGTGCAGGAACATATACGTCACCAGCCTGTACCAGAGTGAAGGTTCCCTTAATGTATCAATGGAAAGGGCAAAAGCATCGGCGTCAAATACTTTCATACTGCTGAGTATGTACATTACGGCATTGATCAGCAGCAGTCCTGTCGTCACCCAGCACACTTCCTTAGGCCCCGCGCTTTCCTTTTCGTGTATGCGGGGCATGCCGTCCGGGCCCTGCTCCGCGGGCGCCCTGTCCATATCATTACGGGTATGCTGAGCTGCGTCAAGGTTAAGCTCGGGCAGCTGCACCGATACTCCGCACTCCGCAATATGCGCCTCCAGATGTCTTTTCAGCCCGTAAAAATCCTCTGCCGCCTCGGGAGGGATGAACAGCCTTACTCCCAGCGCTTCCCCCGCAGCGCTTCCCCCGTTTCCGGATCGGGATTTGCATCATCTATAAGATACCAGACCCTGTTGATCCAGCTTAAGTCTTCATTCTCTTTTTTCTCATCATCCTCTTCCAGGCCGTGTCCATCTGTCCCGGGCACCAGCGAACCCACGCCTGTAGCATCCGTGCAGACCAGCCTCAGGAAATGTATGTCCTTCCCCCGGCCGTAATCAAGCCTTCCGCGGTGCACTTCCTCAAAAGCCTGCATCTGCGCTTTTGTGCTGGTCTGTTTGCGCTCATCAAAAAAGCATACTATATTGACGGAATAGTTTTCCTCCTGCACAAAGCTCATATAGCGCTGATCCAGCGAACACATATATATCCTGTACCCCTGTTGGGCAAAGAATTCATTCAGCGTCTTCATCCCTTGCAAACCTCCGGCAGAGAGAATCCTTTGACATACTCGATAAACTTCTTTCCCTCAACAGGCTTAGAGAAATAATAGCCCTGGAAATAATCACACTCGAGTGACAGAAGCTTTCTGATCTGCGCTTCCGTCTCCACGCCTTCCATTACAACTTTCATATTAAGGCGTTTTGCCATACGGAAAGTATTCTTTAAGATTATATCAGCTTTTTCATTTTTTTCAGAGGTCCATAAAATGGACTTGTCCACTTTCATGATCATAAAAGGCAGGTTATAAAGATAGGATATATTCGAATATCCCGTTCCGTAATCATCCAGCGAAAGGGATACTCCCTGCTCCTCAAATCTGGCGATATTTCTTGCAACTTCCGCATCATTTATCATGGCTGAACTCTCGGTTATCTCAAAGTTTATGCGTTCGGGCCCCAGCCTGTAATCCTTCATGATGCCGATAAACTGCTCCGCCAGGCGGTTCTGCACGCATTGCACGGCAGATAGGTTCACCTCGATATACTCTATGCCCAGCTTATCCAGTTTATTCTCAGAATAGAAACGGCATACTTCGGTAAAGACTATCTCTCCGATGCGAAGTATATAGCCTTCCTTTTCTGCCAGCGCTATCATGGGCTCGGGAGGTATATAACCGAATTCGGGATCAAAAAGACGTATCAGCGCCTCGGCCGCTATCACCTTCTTCTCATGCGTGGAATAGATAGGCTGATAATAAACCTGGAAGCTGTTCTCATCCAGCGCGCGCCGTATAGCCTTCAGCATCTGCTGTTCCTTATCATCTCCCAGGAGCTTTTCTACGGGATATTCCTCACCGGGCTGAAGCTGTATCAGGTTCATATTTCCCATAATATGCGCAAAGCTTTCCATATTGTTAACATCGGTAGGACAGCTTAAGCGCAGGAAGCCTGCAGAAAGCATAGTTTCCATAAATCCGCTGCGCCAGGGCTCCTTAAATCTTGCCTTCACTTCCTCAAACAGGCTGTCTTCTTCTTCCTTGCCCTGCGACTGATACTTAACAGCCATCAGATCACTGTCCAGCTGAAATACCAGAGCGTTGCGCTTTATGTCTGTCATAAAGGCGGTAACATGTTTTAATATAGCTTCCGTATCTTCCTTTCCAAGAGAATCCACAAGCACGGCATGATCCAGTATTTTGATAAAGATCATGCCAAAGCTTTTTCCCCTGTCAAAATCCATCTCCGCAGAACCGTAAAGGAATTTTTTCTTCATTGCATTGCTGCCCGCAAAGATCTCCTCCGGTTTCTGCACGCTCATAAGCAGATTCGTCATTACCAGAGCGCCAAAAAATACCACTATAAAATAATCGGGTTTTCCAAACTGGAAGATCATGCCTATGGATATGAAAATACCTGCCGTTATAGCATGAATATTCTTTTTCAGACCCAGAACTTTACCGTATCGTATACCTATGATGATAATGATGGTCACTTCATACAGCACGCCGGCTATCAGTACTATCTGCAATACCGGATTAAACATAAAGGAATCAGGTGGTTCACCCATGAAATAGCCCCTTAAAACGAGGGCGGCCACCAGAAGCATCTGTATCAGACCCGGCGTATATATCAGATTCAGCCAGTGTCTTGGCGGTTTTGTATCTATGGTTGCCACACAGAGCACATATACCGTGTATACGATCAATAGGAATATCTTTACAAATACATTGAATGCATTTATACAGCTTATAATAATACGCGATGTCATCTCGGGATTCTTAAGACATATCACGCATACCAGATCCATGATCCCTATAAACATCAGATCAATGAGAACGACATAGAACATCCTGTAACTGGCTATAACGGAACTGCGCTTGCTCTGAAAATATATCAGCAGCACCAGTATTACTGCCATGCCGACAAAATCGAAGTTCAGGCTCAGGCTCATTCGTCCTCACCTCCCTTCGCCGCTTTCATATGGATCACCTGCAGGAATTCCTCCTCAACAAGCTGCTCATAGAAATAATTACCCTTAGCCAGGTCGCAGGCCATATTCTCTATCATGTTAAAGTATTCTTTATCATCAATGCCTTCCACCATGGTCATCATATCCAGTTCCCTTGCCATGGTAAGCGTGCAGTCCATGGTTATCCTGGCTTTTTCATTTCCCATGGCCGCTTTTATCACCGACTGGTTTATCTTAAGCACGGAAAAAGGCATCTCAAAGATCGAAGTAATGCTGGTAAAACCGCTGCCGTAATCCTCAAGACAGATGCGAACTCCTGTTTTTTCAAGTTTTGCAACGCTTTCCTTAAAATCGTTACCGGCCGTAGATACCGTATATTCGGAGAGCATTAGGCAGATCATCCTGGGATCCAGTTCATATTTATCCATTATGTCCTTAAACCGCTCCATTATGTGGTACTGAAGACACATGGATGGATGCAGGCGCACTCCCAGGAAAGATAAGCCCTGCTTATCAAGTTCCTGTTCTTTAATAAGGCTGCAGGTTCGCTCGAATATAAGCTCTCCCAGCTGCATGACATGGCCGCTCTGCTGCGCAAAACGGAAAAGCTCATCGTCATATACATATCCCAGTTCTTCATCAAAAAACCTGAGGGCCACTTCAGCGGCAACCACGCGTTCGAGGGCCTGGGAATATACCGGAGTGTAGCGCATCTCAAAATTATTCTTCTCCATCGCTCTTATAAGCGCCCCGTTGATCTCTCTGTTGCGCCTGATGGATTCAAGGTCAAAATCGGAAGTGGTCATCAGTCTGATCTCGTGCGGCATTTGGGCAAAGCGGTTCATCACGCCCTGCATCAGCATATCATCCTGCATCTCCGTAGGAAGCGAAATGTGCAGCATCCTTACACTCTGCATCACGGCATCCTCACCCCAGGGCTTATTGAAACGATCCTGTATGTTTTTGATCACCTTGCTCACTTCCCCTGTATGCGGGGTTATTATCTCCAACGCAAAGATACCCTTATCTATGCGGTATATATTCATATTCTCAGCCAGTGTAGACAAGAAAAATGTCACGGACTTAAGCAGCATCGTCATTGACTCCTGTCCTCCGGCATTTTCGTATTCACCTATCTCAGGCAGTATCACCTCTATCATATCAAAACGTTTCCTGGAGATCAGATTGTATTTCATTCGATCCAGGAATGCAGCATTTGATAAAACATCCAGATCCGGATCCAGTCTTTCCGAAGGATTCTGGATAAAAAGGAAGAGTATCAGCGCGCATACCGCTTCGGTAACGCATTCAACAACCATTTCAATGAAAAACAGCTGTATCATCGTGGAGGCGATGCCCATGGCCAATACTATCAGAATAATATTTCTGCGCCTTGCCGAAAAGCTTCTGCGGTAAAACATAAGGGCAAAAAGGATCAGCCCCATATAATAAACAAATCCCAGATATATGACGATTATCCCCACAGAACGATGATAGACGCCGTCCGATGAATGATAAAATATAAAATGCGTAGCGGGATTTATTAATATAGCCAGCAATATCAGTACTGCCGGCCCGATGATCAGCACTCTTAGCCAGACTACCAGCTCTTTTAGCGTTTTAATAGTGCTGAATAGATAAAAGAACATCAAAAAGACTACGAGAAAATGCGTTATAAAATAAAGATAACTGCACGTTTCTATCAGGTATAGCGGAGTTGTAGGCAAAAATGAAAACGAAACCCACTTAATGATAGCTGTAAGCGCAGTTATAGCATTATCCAGCACGAGAGCAACAAAAAGCTTGCTCTGCGCGTTGGAAACTCTGTTAAATCTGATGAAGTTGGCTACGATCTGTACGGAAAGCAGTACCGTCGCAATCGAAAAGGCAGCCTCATAACTCACTCTTATTATTCCTCACCCGCCGTCGGATCGCGTGTCTTCCCCCTTTACCCTGCTTGTGTTCTTTAGGCGGCGCCGGCTTGTCATAGCTTATGTTACCGTTTCTGATCTCGTCCGGCAGGCACGCCAACACCTTGGCAGTATAATATGCATCTGCATATGCTCTGTGAAACGGAACATTTTTAGGGAGCTGAAGCTCATCCACGGCTGTCTCCAGCGCCTTGCTCTGCGCTGTATTTCCTATATGCAAGCCATACAGCCTCTGTACATTAATATAAGGTATGGGATCATCACCGGCCATTTCCGACATGCCGTAGAATTTCATATTCCTGCGCAGTTCAGAAAGATCCTGACTGCCCCAGGTACACCAGACCGGATCCTCGCCACACCATTCAAGGAACTCTGATGCAGCCCGAGGGAAGAGCCGTCCGGTGGACAGCTCTCCCCTCTTAAGGTCCAGCATTTTTTTAATTCTCCAGTTTATCTCATGATAAACCTGCGGCCGTATAAGCTGATCGTACTTATCAATTATATTGAAGCGTTCATTCAGCTTAACTGCGCCTATCTCTATGATCTCGAATGCAAGCTTGCGCGTCTCCGTCGGTTTGCCGTCCTGAGGCTGATTCCATTCAAGATCAAATACAATATAACTCATCGGATAACTATTCTGTCTGTTTGGATCCTGCTTATGATCCACTTATTGCCATACGTCACACATAGCCGTCCCCGTCTCACTATCACGTTCGCCGGGTTCCGGCTATGCTGTGACGTCGATTACACTTGTTACCTAAGCAGGACCTTATCAGCCTACTTTATCCTCATCGCCGAAAGGATCGCCGCACTGAGGGCAGAACTTAGGCGGATTCTTAGGATCTTCAGGCTCCCAGCCACACTTGTCACACTTGTAAAGAGGAGCTCCTGCCGGCTTCGGCTTGCCGCACTCTGCACAGAACTTACCCTTGTTTACTGCGCCACATTCGCAGGTCCAGCCTTCAGCTTCAGCGGGCTTAGGCTCGCCACACTCTGCGCAGAACTTGCCTGTGTTGCCTTCAGCGCCGCATTTAGCGCACTTCCAGCCTGCTGCAGGAGCGGGTGCAGATGCTGCTGCCGGAGCTGCTGCGGGCGCAGGAGCGGGTGCTGCCTGCTGCTGCATAGCCTGTGCATTCTGTACGAAGTTCTGAGGAGCCATACCCATAGCGCCTGCGGTACCCTGCATCATGTTCATACCCATGAAGCCCATCATAGCGCCGTTGGGATTGCTTGCTGCATTCTGAAGCGCCTGATTGTATGCAGCTGCGCTGGATGCATAGAGCCTTCTTGTCCTCTTCGGGAATGGTAACGCTCTCGATAGCCAGTGATGCGATGGAAATACCTCTTCCCTTGCTCCACTTATCGGTGAGCTTTGCATTCATTCTCTCGGTGATCTCATCAACATGTGAAGGGATCTGGTTAGGACGAAGCTCAAGATCTGAAAGGGTAGGGAATACGCTCTGCATTGCAGCAGCGAACTCTGCCTTCAGCATGCCATCCAGATTAGCTCTGGGATATGCGCCCTCTCTGTTACCGCATACATTGGTATAGAATGCAAGAGGATCTGTGATCTTGTATGAATATGTACCGTGTACACGAAGGCTTGTGTCCATATCCAGACCAACCTTGCTGTCCACAATACGGAATTCGATAGGCTGAGCCGTACCGAACTTGTTGTCTGTTATCTCCAACAGATTGAAGTAGTAAACCTTCTGGGTGCGGGCTGCAATACCGCCGAAGGAAAATCTTTCCCATGCGTCCTTCATGCTGTTAACAAAGCCCTGTCCCAGACCACCTGCGAAAACGCTGGGTGATGATGAATTATCATACTGGAAAGCGCCGGGTTCTGCGCTGACTTCAACGATCTTACCCTGGTCAACGATGATCATGCACTGTCCGTCTGCAACTGCGATTATCGAACCATTAGTGATGACATTCTCTTCGCCCTTTGTGTTTGAAGATCTGCCGTTAACCTTCTTCTGACCTTCTACCAGGAGATACTGGGGATCTATAGCCGGGCAGTAGAAATACTCCTTCCACTGATCTGCAAGTGTCCCCCCTATCGCTCCCATTGCTGCCTTAATAAGTCCCATATCTTTCTCCTTTCGTTATGTCCGGCCTGAGCCGGATTAATGTTTATAAAGACCCAACAAATATTATCTCACATATTATCATAATTTTCAAGCATTTGCCCTGCTGACCCTGACGCCTATCTGATAGTAATCAAAACCATATTTGTTAGCCACCTTGCTGCCGTATATGTTTCGTCCGTCAAAAATAACCGGCGTTTTAAGGGCTTTCTTTATCTCTTCGAAATCGGGGCTTCTGAACTCTTTCCACTCCGTTACCAGTATCAGCGCGTCCGCGCCCTTAAGAGCATCGTACTTGCCTTCAACATAGCTGACTGCTTCATTTCCCTTAAGATAGCATTTCTTTGCCTCTTCCATAGCCTTGGGATCATAAGCCTGCACCTTGGCGCCGGCCGAAGTCAGATCATTGATCAGCGTGATCGCCGAAGCTTCTCTCATATCGTCCGTATCAGGCTTGAACGCCAGTCCCCATACCGCAAAGGTCCTGCCGCTCAGATCCTGACCAAAGTGTTCCTTTACCTTGGTAGTGAGCACATGTTTCTGCATGTAGTTCACATCTTCTACTGCGCTCAAAAGCTGGGCTTCATAGCCGTTTTCCGCCGCAGTGCGCACCAGTGCCTTAACATCCTTGGGGAAGCAGCTTCCGCCGTAACCGCAGCCCGGATAGATAAAGGAATATCCTATGCGCTTGTCGCTGCCTATTCCCTTACGGACCTTGTTAACATCGGCTCCCACTGCTTCGCAGATGCGGGATATCTCATTCATAAAGCTTATCTTGGTTGCCAGCATGCTGTTGGCCGCATATTTGGTCATCTCCGCGCTGGCAATATCCATTATGATAAAATTGTCGGTGTTCAGTACATAGTGACGATACAGCTCCCTCATCGTCTCGGCAGCTTCTTCATTATCCACGCCTATTACAATTCGGTCGGGACGCATGCAGTCATTCACCGCCGTACCTTCTTTAAGGAATTCCGGATTGCTTATCACATCAAATGTAAGATCGGAGCCCCTCTTATCAAGCTCGGCCTGAATGCAGGATCTGACCTTTTCCGCCGTGCCGACAGGCACCGTAGATTTATCGATCACATACATATGATGTATCATGTTCTCGCCTATGCTCTTGGCAACTGCGAGTACATACTGCAGATCGGCGCTTCCGTCTTCACCCATCGGAGTGCCTACTGCGATAAAGCAGATATTGCAGCGTTCAAGCGCTTCTTTTATATCGGTCGTGAAGTTTAAAGCGCCCTTTTCGTGATTCTTAAGCACCATCTCCGAAAGACCGGGTTCATAGATCGGTATCTCTCCTGCCTTAAGCCTCTCTATCTTCTTCTCATCCACATCTACACACCACACCTCATTTCCCATGTCGGAAAAACAGGTGCCGGTCACAAGTCCCACATATCCGGTGCCTATAACTGCTACTTTCACAATACGTCCTCCTAAAATCCTTTAATTGCAGGCGACCGGCCGGAAAACAGCCTGTCGCAAAATCAACTCTTATATTTTAATGGATTTTTGCGCTTTTTGCAATGTCATTATACATATTTACCGTTGCCGCAGATAAATGCCCGCACGTATTTATTTTTCCCTTATTTTATGATAACATTTATCCTGCGGATCCGATATGGACTTATGCATACCGCGTTCGTAAAACGCCCGGCGCATATATCATCAGGAAATATGCTGCTTATGACAGCAGGGAGGTTTCTATGGATACAAAATGCGATTATTGTGATGGTTTTTATGATGATCAGCTGGAAAGCTGCCCCCATTGCGGCGCAACAAACAAAAACATCCGGAGGGTTTCCAATCAGATCCCAAAGACTATAGAAGAGCTTAAAGCATATTGCCGTGACAATCATGTGCCTGTGGCACAGATGCATTTTTATATCGGTGAAAACTACAAGGGCCCCAAAGCTTTCGGTATCTACCGTGACGGTGAAAACGTTGTGGTCTATAAAAACAAATCCGACGGCAGCCGCGCAGTACGTTACAGCGGTAAAGACGAGGCCTACGCCGTAAACGAGATCTATCAAAAGCTGCGCTCAGAGTACGCGAGTCACAAAGCCGCCAATACTTCACGCATAAAGGCGCCTACCAACACTCCCTACCGCCGTCCGGCGCCCGATCCGCAGGTGCAGAAAAAGAACAAACTGAAACGCCTGATCACCACAGCCATAATCATCGGCGCCATACTGCTGTTCATCGTGGCCGTCGCCTCCGTGCCCGGCAACGGTTATTATACTTACGGCGGCAATCATTATTACAACCAGAGCGGCAGCTGGTATATGTATGATGATGATTATGACGACTGGATGCCCGCCGAAAGGCCGGTAGATAATGTCAATGATTACTATGATTCATCTTATTACAGCAGCGATTACGGCGGGTATGATTTCAGCGATTCGAGTTATTATGTCGAGCCTTCCTATGACAGCGACAGTTCCTGGGACAGCAGCGACGACAGCTGGGATTCATGGGATTCCGGATCCGACTGGGACTGGGACAGCGGTTCGGACTGGGATTCAGACTGGTGATCAAAAGCGCTGTCACATTAAAAGAACTTTATCCGCAGCCGGTCCCGGGATTTAAAATCCCAGGCTGCGGATCTCTTCCACAAGATTTCTTCCGTAATTCTCCGTTCCCAGACAATTGGGATGAAGACCATCCAGATAGTATTCGCTTAAGTGCGGTATCATTTTCAAACCGTCTGCAACTTTAACATTCTTATAGCTTCCGGCGATCTTCTTAACATTTTCGCAGAAACGCTCAAATACCTCATACTCCTCGGGATGATCACCGCGCCATACCGGTGATATGCAAAGGATCGGTATCTCATTTCCGTATATGCCTGTCAGAGTCTCGTAATACTCCTCTACATCTTTCATGGTCTTGCTGCCATACTGGTTTGTTCCCAAAGCGACGATTATCTTGTCCGGCTCATATCCTTCCATCTTCATCAGCGATTTTTTATCATATACATAACCGCCTATCCCCTGGTTTATAATGTCATAATTCAGGATCCTGTTCGCAACACAGACATAGGTCTGTCCGGAACGCAGCGGACCATAGCCCTGTGTTATCGAATCTCCCAGCCACAGCACCTTTTCATTTTTTCCCGGTCTCTGAGCTTCAGCGTCGATCT